>NZ_LEKI01000004.1:0-85603 GCF_001029525.1 Nocardiopsis sp. RV163
GGTGAGGAGTTCACGCTGAGCACCACCGTCGGCGACGGTCCCGTGGAGGGCGCCCTGCTGGCCCAGCACGTTCCCGGGGAACTGGAGGTCGTCGAGGTCGGGCAGGAGGGGGTGGTCCGGGACGGGATCGTGAACTGGCGGGTGACGGTGCCCGAGGGGGAGGAGGCGGTGTACACGGTGCGCGTCCGAGCTCCGGAGGCGACGGGGGAGCGCCTGACCAGCACCGCCTGCCTGCTGCTGGAACGCGACGCCGACCCGGCCGCCTGCGCCAGCGACTCGGTCCTGGTCGCGGAACAGACCGCCATGTCGCGGGTCTCGGAGTACACCGACCCCGTGAACCTGCTGCGGGCCGGGGGGATCGCCCTCGCGGCGTGGCTGGCCTGGACGCTGTGGCGGCGCAGGAGGGCGGTGTCGCGCGGGTGAGGAGCCGCGCAGGCGGGGAGTCGTGCGGGCGAGGAGCCGGGCAGGTGGGGGCGCCTGCGGATGGGGCGCCGGTTTTGTTACGTCAGCGTGTCATTAAACCGGGGAGGGAAAACTACATGGCGTAGTAGTGTTTCCGGCATGGACATTCTCTACTCCGCGCTCGTCTTCCTGCACATGCTCGGCCTGGCCGGGATCATCGCGGGCTTCCTCATGCAGGTCATCACCGACAACCCCAAGTCGACCAAGGTCCTGCTGCACAGCTCCCTGCTCCAGTTCGTCACCGGCCTGCTGCTGGTCGGGGTGGCCGAGATGGCCGACCTCGGTGAGCTGAACCACGTCAAGATCGCGGTCAAGCTCCTGGTCGCGCTGGCCGTCGTGGTCGTGGGCGTGATCAACCTGCGCAAGCCCGCCAAGAACCTCGCGATCATCGCGGGCGTCCTCGCCATCGTCAACATCGGTGTGGCCGTCTTCTGGTAAGCCCTCCCGGGGCGGTCCCCGCAGGCCGAGTCGGAGCCACCGCCGGTGGCGGCACGAAACGTGCCGCCACCGGTTTTTTTCTGGGTGCTTTTCCGTAATCTTGCGAAATTTTTCCCACGGACTTCGGAGTCTTGCGCGAGTGTCGTCCCAGCTCATGCGGGAGCGCGCTCCTGGGATGAACCGGCGGGGAAGGTGGCCCGAAGCGCATAGCGGCAGGTGGAGGCGGAAGCCGTCGCGCTGTGTGATCGGTGTGACGTTCAGATCAACACCCGTTCACAAGAGCGTTCCGGTCTGTTAGCTTCGTCACGCTCACGCAAACTCTTGCAAACACTGCAAGGGGACAGCGGACGGGGCAGTGAAGCCCCGCCGCGCTACCTCCCCCAAGGAGCGCACATGAAGCACATCCGACCCGGCGCCGTCGCCGGTGCGGTCCTGATGGGGGCCGGCCTGCTGGCAGCCCCCGCTCCCACCGAGGACGCCCGGGCCGCCGACAACGGCGAGGCCATCGTCCAGCTCTTCCAGTGGAACTGGGACTCCGTCGCCACCGAGTGCGAGGAGTTCCTCGGCCCCCACGGCTTCGGCGGGGTGCAGGTCTCCCCGCCCCAGGAGCACGTGGTCATCCCCTTCGCCGAGGGCGGCGACTACCCCTGGTGGCAGGACTACCAGCCGACCTCCTACCGCATCGACAACACCCGGCGCGGCACCGCCGAGGAGTTCCAGGCGATGGTCTCCACCTGCGCCGACAACGGCGTGCGGATCTACGCCGACGCGATCATCAACCACATGACCGGCGACGGCTCGGGTACCGGCAGCGCGGGCACCGAATGGGCCAAGTACGAGTACCCCGACCTGTTCGGCGACGGCACCGCCTCCCACACCGGGGAGGACTTCAGCTCCTGCCGCAGGGAGATCAGCAACTGGAACGACAAGTGGGAGGTGCAGAACTGCGAACTCGTCGGACTGTCCGACCTCGACACCGGTGACCCCGAAGTGCGCGCCCAGATCCGCCGCTACCTCAACGGCCTGGTGGACATGGGCGTGGCCGGCTTCCGCGTGGACGCCTCCAAGCACGTCCCCGAGGCCCACGTCGACGCGATCTTCTCCGACCTGAACGAGGTCCCGGTCTTCGGCGGCCAGCCCGACGTCTTCCACGAGGTCTACGGGGACCAGACCGTCCCCTACACCGCCTACACGCCCTACGGCCGAGTGACCGCCTTCGACTACCAGCGCGACATCTCCAACAAGTTCGCGGACGGCAACATCTCCGGCCTGGCCCAGCTCCCGAACTACGGCGGGCTCACCGACGAGCAGGCCACCGTCTTCGTCGACAACCACGACACCCAGCGCTACCACCCGACGCTGACCTTCAAGGACGGCGACCGCTACCACCTGGCCGTGGCGTTCATGCTGGCCCACCCCTACGGGAGCCCCGTGGTGATGTCCAGCTACGACTTCGGCTCCAACGTCACACAGGGGCCGCCCAGCGTCGGTGAGGCGCAGGGCAACCCGGCGGGCTGGATCACCGCCGACACCGACTGCTCCAGCGCCGAGTGGGTCTGCGAGCACCGCCACCCGACCGTCGCCGGGATGGCCGCCTTCCGCAACGCCACCGGCGACACCCCCGTCGTCCAGCGCGCCGCCGACGGCTCCTCGCGGCTCGCCTTCGACCGGGGCGACCGCGGTTTCGCCGCCTTCAACGCCACCGGCGCCGTCTGGAACCTGACCGCCGACACCGACCTGCCCGACGGAAGCTACGACAACGCCGCGGGGAGCGGAACCCTCACCGTCGCCGACGGCCGGATCAGCGCCCGGGTCCCCGCCGACGGGGCCGTAGCCCTGCACGTGGGCGGCACCTGCGACGACCCCGCCGAGTGCGAGGGCGGCGGCGACCCGGGCGAGCCCGGCCAGGTCAGCGTCTCGGCCACCGTGGAGACCTGGTACGGACAGGAGGTGTACGTGGTCGGCTCCACCCCCGCGCTGGGGGCCTGGAACCCCCGGAACGGGGTGAAGCTGTCCACCGACGCCTCCACCTACCCCGTGTGGTCGGGCACCGCTCCCATCGGCGCCGACACCGAGTGGAAGCTGGTCAAGATCGACGGCGCGGGCGACGCCGAGTGGGAGTCCGGCGCCAACCGCGTCGGTCCCGCCACCAGCGTCGCCTGGCGCGGCTGACCCGTGCGCGGCGCCCCTCCCGGGGCGCCGCGCACGGCCCTCCCGGGGCGCCGCGCACGGCCCTCCCGGGGCGCTCTCCCGGGAGCCGCTAGCCGCTTCCGCGGGGCCGGTCACTCCCCGGCCCCGGCGCCCCCGCGTCCGACTCCTCCGGCGCGGGGGCGGCCACCGAGCCGAGACCGTCCAGACCCCGACCGGCGCGGCGGACGCATCCCGGCCCGCGCCGCCCGCGCCCGCCCCGGGTGGTCAGGTCCGGGTCGGTGGCGCACTCATCGCCGCGGTGAGGAACGTGATCGCCCACCGCCGGGCCGCCTCGCCCGCTGCCGGGGGCGCGCAGCCGGGGGAGGTCCGCTGGTGCACCTCGAGGCGGTCGACGGCCGTCACGGCAAGGATCCCCCGCATCCTGAACCGCAGCTCCTCCGGTGAGAGTTCGGGGAGCACGCGAGCGAAGGCCGCGAGGTAGCGCTCGCGTACCGAGGCCTCGGCCGGACCGGTCCAGGCGCGTACCTCCTCGGCCGGGTCGCTGAGGATCGTCACGATCATCCGGGACGTCCGGGCACCGCCCTCGTCGCCGACCGGCATCCCGTCGAACAGCGGCCCCGCGAACGCCTCCACCAGTTCGCCGACCGGTGGATCGGGTGTCCGGGCGAGCAGTGCGTCGAGCCCGGCGCACTGGGCGGCGTTGATGGGCTCGACCACGCGGCGGGCGACCGCGGCCATCAGCTCCGCCTTCGAGCCGAAGTGGTAGCCGACTGCGGCCAGGTTCGCCCCGGCGAGCGCGGTGATCGCGCGGACCGAGGTGCCGCGGTATCCGTGCTCGGCGAAGAGGTGCTCGGCCGCGTCGAGGATCTGGGTGCGGGTGTCCGTGGTCGCCACACGAGGGACTCTACATATGTTTCAATGAAACGAACGTATGAATCAAACGAACGTATGAAAGAGGACTGCCGTGAAACTGCTCGTCTACGGCGCCGGTGTCTGCGGCAGCCTGTTCGCCGCCCGCATGCACGAGGCCGGCCACGACGTCTCGCTCCTCGCCCGGGGCGAGCGCCTGACCGCCCTGCGCCGACACGGAGTACGGCTCGCCGAGGAGGACGCCCCGGCGGTCGAGCGGGTGCCGGTACCGGTGGTCGAGCGCCCGGACAGCGGGTACGACCTGATCGCCGTCTTCGTCCGCACCCACCAGGCGGACGCGGTGCTGCAATCACTCGCCGGTGTCCGTGGCGACGTGCTGTCCCAGTTCAACTGGGCAGCCGGTCCGGAGGCACTGGGCGCGGCGATCGGCCACGAGCGGCTGCTGCTCGGCTTCCCCTCGTTCGGCGGCACGATGGAAGGCGACGTGGTCCGCTACCGCGGGAGCGGACCCGTTGTCCGCCGGGTCGCGATGCCGGTCGGCGAGCCCGACGGCCGTACGACCCCGCGGCTGGAACGGATCGTGGAGACGTTCCGCGCCGCCGGGGTCAACGCCAAGGCCGAGCCGCGGATGGACGCCTGGCTCAGGACGCACGCCGCGTTCGAGGTCCCGCTCGGGCAGGCGGTACAGGCGGCGGGCGGACCGGTGGCGCTGGCCGACGACCCGGACGCGGTCCGCGGCATGCTCCACCTCATGCGGGGCAACCTCGCCGCGCTGGAGACGCCGCCGACGCCTCGCGCGTTCACGGGTTTGCGGGCCCTGCCGCAGGGACTCCTCGTGGCCGCGCTCCGGCGCTTCCTGAAGAGCCCGACGGCCGTGCACAGCGGCCTCAGCAACCGCTCGCCCGCCGCGGCCGCCGAACTCGAACGGCTGGCCGAACAGCTCCGGGCCCCCGAGGGAGCCCGCTAGCCGCGGCCACGTCCCCCGAACAGCGCGGCGCCACGGGGCGAAGGCCGACCGACGCGGCAGAGGGCCGTGTTCCTCGGACCGTTTCGGCCCAGGGCGTCGCCCTTCGCCACCCTCGACGGAGAGCCTTCGGCTCCAGACCCGTCCGGGCGTCGAGGGCCTTCCGGTCCGGTGGTGGATGTCGCAATCCACACCGTTACCGGAGGCCCTCTTCGCGTGTCAGACGGGGCAGGTGTTACCAACCCCAGTGGTCGGTACACCTAGTCGTCGTAGAAGACGCGCTCCATCACCGCCCGCGCCCGGCGCGTGGCGCGCAGGTAGGTCTCCGTCAACTGCTCGGCCGGGCCCTCCCGCACGGACTCCGCGCCCTCCCCGGCGCCCTCGTCCTCGTCCTCGTCCTCGCCACCACCGTCCACGGGGCAGCCCATCGCCCCCGCCAGCGCGGCGCGCACCCGCAGGTCCGAGGGCAGCGAGTCCCCGCCCCGGCCGCGCACCAGCATCACCATGCCCCGCACCCGCGACGCCAGCCGCCAGGCCCGGCCCAGCACCTCGCCGTCCTCCGCGTCCAGCAGGCCGTGCGCCACGGCCGCCTCCAGCGCCTCCAACGTGCCGGTGGTCCGCAGGTCGGGGTACTCGTGCGCGTGGCGCAACTGGATCAGCTGGGCCACCCACTCCACGTCCGACAGCCCGCCCCGGCCCAGCTTGGTGTGCAGCGTCGGGTCGGCGCCGCGCGGCAGCCGCTCCGACTCCATCCGCGCCTTGAGCTTGCGGATCTCCAGCACCGCCGAGGAGTCGATCCCGCCCTCCGGGTACCGGATCGGGTCGATCAGCCTCGTGAACGCCTCCCGCAGTTGCGGGTCGCCCGCCACCGGCTTGGCCCGCAGCAGCGCCTGGCTCTCCCACACCTGCGACCAGCGCCCGTAATAGGCCGCGTAGGACTCCAGCGTGCGCACCATCGGCCCGCTTCGGCCCTCCGGGCGCAGGTCGGTGTCCACCTTCAGCGGCGGTTCGGCCGCGGGCATCTCCAGCAGCCGCGCCAGTTCCCGCACGACGGCCAGCGCCTGCCTGGTCGCCGCGCCCGTGTCCACGCCCGGCAGGGGGTCGTGCACGTACATCACGTCCGCGTCGCTGGCGTAGGTCAGCTCACCGCCGCCGAACCGGCCCATCGCCACTACGCACACCCGGGTGAGCGGCTCGTCCGCCGACGCCGCCACCACCCGGTTCTGAGCCAGCCGCAGCGCCGCCTCTATGGTCACCGCGGCGATGTCGGTCAGCGCCGCCCCCACCTCCTGGACCGAGGCGACCTCCAGCAGGTCGGCGGCGGCGGTGCGCAGCAGCTCGCGGCGGCGCAGCGCGCGCACCGCCGACACCGACTCCTCGGCCGTGTCGTACCGGCGCCGCGCCGCCTCCGCCTCTCCGGCCAGCACCTTCGGGTCGCGCCGCGCCAGGTCGCCGTCGTCGTCGAACATCGCCACCGCCTCCGGTGCGCGCAGCAGCAGCTCCGTCACGTACCGGCTCGTCCCCAGCAGCCACGCCATCCGCTCGGCCACCCGCACGTCGTCCCGCAGCAGGCGCAGGTACCACGGCGTGGTGCCCAGGGCCTCGCTCACCTGGCGGAAGCCCAGCAGGCCCGCGTCGGGGTCGGGGGAGTCGGAGAACCAGCCCAGCATCACCGGCAGCAGCGTCCGCTGGATCGCCGCCCTGCGCGAGACCCCCGAGGTCAGGGACTCCAGATGGCGCAGCGCACCGCCCGGATCGACGAACCCCAGCGCCTCCAGGCGGTCCCTGGCCTGCTCCGGCGACAGTCGCGCCTCCTCGCCCGGCAGCCTGGCCACCGCGTTGAGCAGCGGCCGGTAGAACAGCTTCTCGTGCAGGCGCCGCACCTCCGACGACACCCGGCGGCGCGCTTCGGTCAACTTCCGCACGGGGTCCGCGGTCATCCCCAGCGCCCGCCCCAGACGGCGCAGCTGGTCGGGGCCGTCCTCGGCGGCAGCGTCGGGCATCAGGTGCGTGCGCCGCAGCCGCTCCAACTGCAACAGGTGCTCCAGCCGCCGCAGGAACCGGTAGGCCTCCGCCAGCCCCGCCGCGTCGCCGCGCCCCACGTACCCGTGCTCCGACAGCGCGGCCAGCGCCTCCAGGGTGTTGCCCGACCGCAGCCGCTCGTCGGTGCGCCCGTGCACGAGCTGGAGCAGCTGCACGGAGAACTCGATGTCGCGCAGCCCGCCCGGGCCCAGCTTGAGCTCGCGCTCGGCCTCGCCCGCCGGGATGTGCGCCACCACCCGGCGGCGCATCGCCTGCACGTCCTCCACGAAGTCCTTGCGGCCCGCCGCCTCCCACACCATGGGGGAGATGGCGTCTATGTAGGCCCGGCCCAGCTTCGCGTCCCCGGCGATCGGCCGGGCCTTGAGCAGCGCCTGGAACTCCCAGGTCTTGGCCCAGCGCTCGTAGTAGGCGCGGTGCCCCGACAGCGGGCGCACCAGCGGGCCGTTCCTGCCCTCGGGGCGCAGCGCCGGGTCCACCTCCCACAGGGCGCCCTCGGCGTCGGTCTCGGCGGGGATGCGCATCATCGCGGTGGCCAGCCGGGTCGCCGCGCGCATCGCCGCCTGCTCGTCCACCGGCCTCCCGGAATCCGGGCCCGCGCCCGCGTCCCCGTCCGCTTCCCCTTCCGTGACCGGCTCGGCCACGAAAACCACGTCCACGTCGCTGACGTAGTTGAGCTCGCGGCCGCCGCACTTGCCCATGCCGATGACGGCCAGGCGGCACAGCGCGGCGTCCTCGGGGTGCTCGGCGCGGGCCACCGCCAGCGAAGCGTCCAGCAGCGACGCGGCCAGGCCCGCGAGTTCCCCGGCGACCTCGTCCACCGTGCACAGCCCGGTCAGGTCGCGCCCGGCGAGGCGCAGCACCCGCCTGCGGTAGGCCACGCGCAGGACGTGCCGCAGGGCCTCCGGCGAACTGTCGCCGACCACGGCCGGGTCGGCGGTCGGCGCGGGGCTGTGGGGGTCGGCGCCCACGGTGTGCAACAGGCCGCGGCGCACCTCCTCCGGTCCGGGGGAGCGGGCGGCGTCGGCGCCCCGCAGTTCCCGCCAGTCGCCCGGGTGGCGCACCAGGTGGTCGGCCAGGGCGGTGCTCGTGCCCAGCACCCGGCACAGCCGGGCCCGCAGCTCCCGGTCCTCGCGCAGCGCGTGCAGGAACTCGGCGGGGTCGGGGTCGGACTCCAGGACGCGGATCAGCCCGAGGAGCGCCTGGTCGGGATCGGGTGCGGCCGCGAGCGCTCCGATGATCTCGGTGTCGGCCCGGGCGTCGAGCCCGGCCTCCTCCACCAGCCGCAGGGCCCGGGTGCTGTCGCTGAAACCGCGCCTGGCGAGCGCGCCTGCCGTCATGTTCGTCGTTCCGTCCCTCACCACGTGTTCAACGGTAACGGTCCGGCCGGTGAGCGGTCCCGGTGCCCCGGACCGGTCCGGTCCCCGGTGCGCGGGGCGGACCGTCGCGCCCGCCCGGAACCGGGTCGGGGCCGGTACCCGAACGGATACCGGCCCCGATGGGGGAGTGCGCGGTGCGCGCCCTCCCGGAGCTGCTGTCTACGCCTTAGATGTCGTAGTAGAGCTCGAACTCGCGCGGGTGCGGGCGCAGGCGCAGGGAGTCGATCTCCTCGGTGCGCTTGAAGTCCACGTAGGTCTCGATGAGGTCCTTGGTGAACACGCCGCCTTCGAGCAGGAACTCGTGGTCGGCCTCCAGGGCCTCCAGGGCCTCGTCCAGCGACGCCGGGACGGTCTTGATGGCCTGGGCCTCCGCCGGGGGCAGCTCGTAGAGGTCCTTGTCCACGGGCTCCGGCGGCTCGATCTTGTTCTTGATGCCGTCGATGCCGGCCATCAGCATGGCGGAGAAGGCCAGGTACGGGTTGGCCGACGGGTCCGGCACGCGGAACTCGATGCGCTTGGCCTTGGGGTTGGAGCCGGTCAGCGGCAGGCGGATGCAGGCCGAGCGGTTGCGCTGGCTGTAGACCAGGTTGATCGGGGCCTCGTAGCCGGGCACCAGGCGGTGGAAGGAGTTCACCGTCGGGTTGGTGAAGGCCAGCAGCGCCGAGGCGTGCTTGAGCAGGCCGCCGATGTAGTAGCGGGCCGTGTCCGAGAGCTGGCCGTAGCCGGACTCGTCGAAGAACAGCGGCTCGCCGTCCTTCCACAGGCTCTGGTGGCAGTGCATGCCCGAGCCGTTGTCGCCGAAGAGCGGCTTGGGCATGAAGGTGGCCGTCTTGCCCGCCGCGTTGGCGACGTTCTTGACGATGTACTTGTACAGCTGCACCTTGTCGGCCTGCTGGAGCAGGGTGCCGAACTTGATGCCGATCTCGGCCTGGCCCGCGGTGCCCACCTCGTGGTGCTGGAGCTCGACCTCGATGCCCGACTCGATCAGCTGCTGCACCATGTCCGAGCGCAGGTCGCTGTAGTGGTCGACCGGCTCGACGGGGAAGTAGCCGCCCTTGTAGCGGGGACGGTAGCCGCGGTTGCCGCCCTCGATCGCCGAACCGGTGTTCCAGGCGCCCTCGATCGAGTCGATCTCGTAGTAGCCGGTGTTGGACCGGGTCTCGAACTTGACGTCGTCGAAGATGTAGAACTCGGCCTCGGGGCCGAAGAACGCGGTGTCGGCCACGCCGGAGCCGCGCAGGTAGGCCTCGGCCTTGCGGGCGACGTTGCGCGGGTCGCGGCTGTAGGACTCCAGGGTCAGCGGGTCGTGGACGAAGAACGTCATGTTCAGCGTCTTGTGCTTGCGGAACGGGTCCAGCACGCCGGTGCTCAGGTCCGGCAGCAGCAGCATGTCGGACTCGTGGATGGCCTGGAAGCCGCGGATCGACGAGCCGTCGAACATCTGGCCATCGGTGAACGTCGACTCGTCGACGTTCTCGGTCGGGAGGGTAACGTGGTTCACGCCCCCGAAAAGGTCCGTGAATCGGACGTCGAGGAACTTGACGTCCTCGTCCCGGATGTAGGCGAGCACCTCGTCGACGCTGCTGAACAAAACGAACCTCCGTGCAGGTGGCTGAGACGGTGGACCGGGGTCCGCCCCATCGCGGACACGTCGGATCGCGAGCCGTCTCCCGGCTTCGTCTCCGAAGCTAGGAGCGGGTGGTTTCCGCGCCATGTCTCGATTGTTTCCTGTATGTTACGGACCCGGCTGTTGTCGCAGACCAACGGGTCTGACCCGGTGATTCCGCCCTGTAGGGGCCGAAAAGGGACACCCGACACCTCTGTTTGTGGCCTTGGCCACGGCCTCCGGTGTGACCTCCGCCATGATCGGCCGCGCGGGGGTCGCAGCCGCTCCGACGCCCCGGGTACGGGCCCTCCGACCGGGTGGATACCGTGGAGGGCATGAGCGACGAGAGCCGGGGCTCCGCCACCGCGGCGTCCGGGGACGACTTCCGGTACCGGGGCAACCGGCTCGGCCTGCCCGAGCACGGCCCGGGTTCGGTGCCCGGTGTGATGCGCCGCCTGGTGGGGCTCGTCCTGGACTGGACGCTGTCCCTCGCGCTCGCCTGGGGGGCATACGGCGTCGGGCTGGTCGGCGCGGACGCCAGTCAGGCGGAGGCCGTCCCGATGGTCAGCAACACCGCCCTGGTGGTCTTCGCGGTCATGAACGTCCTCCTGCTCACCCTCTTCGGCACCACCGTCGGCCGCCGCCTGGTCGGTGTGGGCATCACCGCCACCGGCGAGCGCTCCTGGCCCTGGTTCGTGTCCATGACGGTGCGCACCCTCCTGCTGTGCCTGGTCATCCCCGCCGTCATCTACGACCGCGACACCCGCGGGCTGCACGACCGGGCGGCCGGGACGGTCGCCACCCGCTACTGAAACCTCACAGGGGGTTCCCGGGGGCCGGGGAGCCGGGGCGCGCGTGGGCGCGGCTTCATCCGAGCTGCTGTTAACATCCGTTCATTACTTGGCCCGGGAACGGACCGAAACCCTGCGCTCTCGACTCCCCCACGGGGATCCGTTCGCGCGCGGGGAACCGGGTCCGGACCCCGCGCGGGGACCCGGTCCCCGACGCGGAGCCCGTTCCCACCGGTGGGCCCCGTCCCCGTCGGGGGACCCGGCCGCCTCCCACGCACGCCGCCGCATCCGAAGGTTCGCATGGCTGGAAAACGCTCCGCCCCCCGCCCGTCGTCCGCCGCCGTGCACGCCGTGCGCATGTCCCCGGGGCAGTGGGTCGCCTGCGTGGCCACCGCCCTGGCCATCATCGCCAGCCTCGGCGGCTACGGCTGGTACCAGGGCATCGTCGGCAACATCACCACGGCGCAGGTGGACACCGACGCCTGGGACCGGCCCACCAGCGTCGAGGGCGTGATGAACCTGCTCATCATCGGCTCCGACGTCCGGTCGGGGGAGAACGCCAACTACGGCGAGGCCGAGGGCGCGCGCCCGGACACCATGCTCATCGCCAGCATCAACGTGGACAACGGCGCGGCAACGCTGGTCAACCTGCCCCGCGACCTGGTCGTGGACCTGCCCGGCTGCGACGCGGTGGAGGGCTACGAGGGGATGGGCCCGCACAGCGGCATGATCAACTCGGCGATGACCTTCGGCGGAGTGGGCTGCCAGTGGCAGACCGTCGAGGAGGTCACCGACGTGCACCTGGACCACTTCGTCATGATGGACTTCACCGGGTTCAAGGACATGGTGGACGCCATCGGCGGCGTGGAGATGTGCGTCCCCGCGCCGGTGGACGACCCCAAGGCGCACCTGACGCTGGACGCGGGGACGCAGACCCTCATGGGTGAGGAGTCGCTGGGCTACGTGCGCTCGCGCTACGGCCAGGGCGACGGCAGCGACCTGTCCCGGATCGACCGCCAGCAGGAGTTCATGGGTGCCATGCTGCGCCAGGTGCTCAGCAGCGAGGTCATGACCAGCCCGGTGACCATCACCAACTTCCTCAGCGCCGTCACCGACTCGGTGACCACCGACGAGGAGCTGACCGTGGAGACGATGACCGACATCGCCATCTCCATGCGCGAGGTGGACCTGGAGCGCATCCAGTTCGTCACCGTGCCCAACGGCCAGCACCCCGCCGACGCCAACCGGCTGGCCATGAGCCAGCCCGCAGCCTCCGAGCTGTTCGCGGCGATCAACTCCGGCGCCTACCTGGAGGACGAGGAGCCGGAGGACGAGGGGGAGGAGCCGGAGGGGGGATCCGGCGAGGCCGCACCGGCGCCCGCCGACATCTCCGTGCAGGTCCTCAACAACACCGGCGTCTCCGGTCTGGCGAACGAGGTCCGGGGAGTCCTGCTGGGGGAGGGGTACAACGTCACCGGTATCGGCGAACCCGTGGTGCGCTTCCCCGAGCTGACCACCGTCTACTACGCTCCGGGTGAGGCGGCCGCCGCCGAACTGCTGGCGGGTTCGCTGGAGAGCGCGGTCACCGAGGAGGCCGCCGACCTCCCGCAGACCCTGGAACTGGTCATCGGCCAGGACTGGAACGGCTTCACGGGCGGGGGCGGCTCGTCCGGGTCCGAGGTCTCCATCACCGAGGACCTGGGCGGCACCACCGCGGCCGGGGCCCAGGAGAGCGCCTGCTGAGGGCCGGTCACCGGTACCCGGGGACCGGTTCCGATCTGACACGGTACGTGCCCGTCCGGTACCATCCGGCCGTTACGTCCGTGTCAGCTCTCTCGCAGTACTACCTCCCCCACCGACCGGACCAGCCCTTGTCCCATACCGAATCGCAGGTGCCCCTTGGCTCCCAGAAACGCGTCCTCAGCCCCGGCGGGGAAGATGAGTGCCGGCCAGTGGGTGGCGTGCGGGGCGACCGGTCTGCTCATCGCGGCCAGTCTCACCGTGTACGCGGGCTACCGCGACGTCCTCAGCATCGCGACCGAGGAGATCAACACCGACGCCTGGGGTGACCGCCCGGCCCAGGCGGAGGGCATCCACAACATCCTGCTGCTCGCCACCGACCAGCGCGCGGAGGAGAACGCCGAGTACAACGTGGCCAACGGCGTCCGCCCCGACGTGCTGGTCGTGGTGAGCATCAACGTGGACGAGGGCGGGGTGACGATGGTCAACATGCCCCGCGACCTGCTGGTGTCGATGCCCGACTGCCCGGCCAACGGCGAGAACCCCGGTGTGACGACGGGCACGGTGGACCAGCTCAACCACGCCATGACCTACGGCGGGATGGACTGCCAGGGCAACACGGTGGAGACGGTCACCGACATCCACCTCGACCACATGGTGATGGTCGACTTCGCGGGCTTCCAGGACATCGTGAACTCGATCGGCGGCGTGGAGATGTGCGTCCCCCGGCCGATCGACGACCCCAAGGCCCACATCACGCTCGACGCCGGGACGCAGACCCTCAACGGCGAGCAGGCGCTGGGCCTGGCCCGCTCCCGGGCCAGCACGGAGCAGGGCAGCGACCTCAACCGGATCGAGAACCAGCAGCGCATGATGGGCGCCATCCTGCGCAAGGTCACCAGCGGCGAGATCATGTCCAGCCCCGCCACGCTCTACGACTTCATGGGCTCGGTCACCGACAGCCTGGTGACCGACGACGGGTTCACCGTGGACCAGATGACCGAGCTGGCCATCTCCATGCGCGAGGTCGACCTGGGCCGGATGCGCATGGTCACCGCCCCGGTCCTCGAAGCCCCGAGCGACTCGAACAAGCTGGTGCTCAACGAGGGCCCTGCTCAGCAGCTGTTCACCGCGATCGCCTCCGGCGACGCCCTGCCCGAGGAGGAGGGCGGCGACGGCGGCGGCGAGGGCTCGGAGGAGCCCGCCGTCGAACCCGCGGACGTGTCCGTGCGGGTGCTCAACGGCACGGGCATCACCGGCCTGGCCAGCCAGGTCGGGACGCTGCTCACCGAGCAGGGGTTCAACGTCACCGGTGAGGGCGACCCGGTCGAGCGGACCCCAGCCGTCACCACTATCTACCACGGCCCCGACCAGCGCGCGCAGGCCGAGGAGCTGGCCTCGGCGCTCAGCGCCGCCCAGTTGGAGGAGGTCCCCGACTTCGGCCCGGAGCTGGAGCTGGTGATGGGGGTGCAGGACTGGGACGGCCTGGCCGTGAGCGGAGGCGGCTCCGGCGGCGGGGGCAGTGAGGGCGACGCCCTGGCCGGTCTGGGCGCCACCAGCGCCGCCGAGGACGAGGTCAGCTGCGAGTAGGACCCTTCAGGGGGCTTCGGGCCCCGCAGGCGCCGCGCAGGCGTCCGCGGGGCCCTTTTCCTGTGCCGGACGGGTCCGGCGGCGGTTCCCGCCGCGCCGGGGGCGCCGCCGGACGCGTAGGCCGCCGGAGGGCGGATGGGCTCCCGGGGACGCGTGAGGGGCCTTCGCCGCCTCCCGGGCCCCCTCGTCGCCCCCGGCGGAACGCGGTGCCACCCCGTGTGACAGATTCGAGCTTATCGCTTATCGTTATTATCGATAAGCGATAAGAGAAAGGCCGTCATGTCCCTTCGCAAGGCCCTGGACTGGTCCAGGGCGGACTCCGCTCTGCTCCGGTTCGTCCTCGTCGTCTTCCTGGGCTTCCAGGTGGTGCACGCGCTCTTCCTGCTCGTCTGGAGCACCGGTCTCGTCCCAGTCGCCACGAGCGCGGGCCCCAACGCGCTCGTCCGGGACCTGCCCCCCGGCACGGTGCCGCAGCCGCCGGACGTCGCCGTGCGCGGCGACGTCACCGTCGAGGGGGCGGGCGGCATGGAGATCGCCTTCCACGCCCCCTCCGTGGCCGAGCGCGTCATGCTGGTCGCTCCCGCGCTGCTCACCGCCCTGGCGTCGGGACTGGTCGCCTATCTGCTGCTGCGCATGGTCCTGACCCTGGACGGGGGAGACCCCTTCGTCCCGGCGAACGTCCGCCGCATGTACGCCATCGCACTGACAGTGGTCACCGGCGCCCTCGCGGTCCCCGCCGCGGAGGCACTCCTCGGCGCCGTCCTGGAGCACCGGGCGCTGGGCGCGGACGCCGCAGCGGTGTTCTCCCTGAGCCTGGACCTTGGCGGCGGTGTCCTGCCGCTGGCCGCTGTCGGCCTCGTCATCGCCGCCCTCGCCGAGGTCTTCCGTCGGGGCACCCGGCTCCGCGAGGACGTCGAGGGACTCGTCTGATGCCACCCGAGGAGGCCACCGGCGTCCGCGTCCACCTGGACGAGCTCCTGGCCGAGCGCGGCATGACCCTCACCCGACTGGCCGAGCGGGTCGGCGTCACCGTCGTCAACCTGTCGGTGCTCAAGAACGACCGGGCCAGGGCGATCCGCTTCTCGACCCTGGCCGCGCTGTGCCGCGAACTCCGCTGCCAGCCGGGCGACCTGATCAGCTACGACCCGGACTGACCCGCGTCCGGGCACGCGCGAGGGGGCCGCCGCACCCAACGGTGCGACGGCCCCCTCGTCCGACTGCGGTCCCGGCCGGGTCAGCCGCCCATCTGGCCGCGCATGCCCCGGGGCATCTTGGCGTTCTTGGGCATGGGCCCCTTGGGCATCTGCATCTTGGCGGGCAGCGCCTTGAGCCGGTAGTTCAGCTCGGCGGTCCCGGCCTTGTCCAGGTTGCGCGGGAGCCTGACCAGTGTGCGCTGGAGCTTGGAGACCGGCACCTGGTCCTCGCCGTTGCCCACCTTGAAGTCGTAGATGGGCGTGTCGTAGGCGACGCGGGCCACGCGCTTCTTCTCACCGGCGATCAGCGGCTTGAGGCGGCCGGGGTCGCCCTCGCCGACCAGGATCACGCCGGGGCGCCCCACCACGCGGTGCACGACGTCCATCTGCTTGTTGGCCGCCACACCCGGCTCGACCACCCAGTTGCCGCGCATGTTGTCCAGGATCGCCATGCCCGCGCCCAGGCGTCCGTCCAGCATCTTGTACTGCACGCGCTGCGCGGAGCGGGTGAAGATGATGAACCCCACCAGGAAGGCGACCGGCAGACCGGTCAGCGGCCACAGGATCCACGACCCGGTCCAGATGCCGATGCCGACGAACACCGCGAGGATGACCAACGCCGCCGTGACCGCCAGCGGGATGCTGCGCGGACTCTGCTGGTGGACGACCTTGGCGACCATGCCGATCTGCTTGAGACGGCCCGGCTGCTTCTCGGCACCGCCCTTGCCTTGGGCCGTGTTCTGTGAACCCTTGGGCTTTTTCGCCATCGTGCTCTCAGGCAGCTCACGCCGACGCCGGATCGGCGGGGAAGGAGATCCCTCGGCTGCCTTGCCTCCTCTTCGCGGTCGTCGTGGGTGCGGCGCCTCGCGGCGCCACCGACGGGCGCCTGTCCGCATCAGGATATGTGCGGGCGCCCGTAACTGAGGAACGGTGGCCAGCGGGCCACCGTTCCAGCTTGGTCACGACTCGGGTGGAAAGTCCGTTACGCGTTGTTCGCCAGGGCGGCGTTCTCGGCGTCCCTCTTCTCCCGGGCCTGCTTGTACAGGCGGCCCGCGCGGTAGGAGGAGCGCACCAGCGGCCCGGACATGACACCGGCGAAGCCGATCTCCTCGGCCTCCCGGCCGAGCTCCACGAACTCCTCCGGCTTGACCCACCGGTCGATCGGGTGGTGCAGCTTGGAGGGGCGCAGGTACTGGGTGATGGTCAGCAGGTCGCACCCGGCCTCGTGCAGGTCGCGCATGGCCTCGCTGATCTCCTCACGGGTCTCGCCCATGCCCAGGATCAGGTTCGACTTGGTGACCAGGTTGTCCGCGCGCGCCTCGGTGATCACCTTGAGGGAGCGCTCGTAGCGGAAGCCCGGACGGATGCGCTTGAAGATCCGCGGCACCGTCTCGACGTTGTGCGCCAGCACCTCCGGACGCGAGCCGAACACCTCGGCCAACTGGTCGGGGTCGGCGTTGAAGTCGGGGATCAGCAGCTCCACGCCCGTGCCCGGGTTGAGCTCGTGGATCTTGCGGACGGTCTCGGCGTACAGCCAGGCGCCGCCGTCCTCCAGGTCGTCACGGGCCACACCGGTGATGGTGGCGTAGCGCAGGCCCATGGTCTTCACGGAGTTGGCGACCTTGGTCGGCTCCATGCGGTCCAGGGCGGTGGGCTTGCCGGTGGCGATGTTGCAGAAGTCGCAGCGCCGCGTGCACTGGTCCCCGCCGATGAGGAAGGTCGCCTCGCGGTCCTCCCAGCACTCGTAGATGTTGGGGCACCCGGCCTCCTGGCAGACCGTGTGCAGGCCCTCGCTCTTGACCAGGGAGTGGAGCTCGGTGTACTCGGGCCCCATGTGCGCCTTGATCTTGATCCACGGCGGCTTCTTCTCGATGGGGGTCTCGCTGTTGCGCGCCTCCACGCGCAGCAGCCTGCGGCCCTCAGGAGCGATGGTCAACGTGAACCCGTTCCCTTCTGTGCCCCGTGCCGGGGACCCTTCCCCTCGTGGGGGCTCGGCGTCCCCGCGGGGACTGGCTCATGGTGTGGTGTGTCATCCACGCGCGGTGGCGCCGGAGAGCAGGTCCGCGCCGTCGGTGTGGCGGTACTCCCGCGCGCCGAGCAGGTCCGCCAGATGGCGTTCCATCCGGGGCCGCGCGTCGGCCACGGACACGTCGCGCCCCAGTTCGGCGGAGAGCGAGGTGACCCCGGCGTCGGTGATTCCGCACGGGACGATCCGGTCGTACCACGACATGTCATTGTTGCAGTTCAACGCGAGCCCGTGCATCCCGACCCCGCGGGCGATCCGGCAGCCGATGGCGGCCACCTTGCGCTCGATGAGGCCGCGCTCGGGGTCGGCGGCCAGCCACACCCCGGTGCGCCCCTCCACCCGCGTGCCGGTCAGGCCGTACTCCGCGACGGTGCGGATGACGGCCTCCTCCAGCATCCGGACGTAGGCGATCACGTCGACGGGGTCCGGCAGCCGGACGATGGGGTACACCGTCAGCTGGCCGGGACCGTGCCAGGTGATCTTTCCGCCCCGGTCGATGTCCACCACGGGCGCCCCGGGGTCGGTGATGGGACGATCCCACCTCCCGGTGCGCTTTCCGGCGGTGTACACGGGCTCGTGTTCCAGCAACAGGACGGTGTCGGGCACCTCATCGGCGACGCGGCTCTCGTGCAGCCGCTTCTGGAGATCCCAGCCCCGGTGGTAAGGGACGGGAGTGTCGCCCAGCCATGCGTAAACGAGATCACTCACACATCCAACCTTACGCCCCGGCGGACTGTGCGGGTCTGGCCAGGATGTCGGATAGCGCACTGTCCACGGTGGGCAGCGCGAAGGAATAACCGGCCTTCGTGAGGCGTTCGGGCTCGGCCCTCATGTCGATCAGCGCGGTCTCCTCGGCGAAGTCCCCCAGCAGTGCGCGCATCGCCGGCGCGGGGACCGGCAGGACGGCGGGGCGCCGCAGGGCGCGCCCCAGAGCCCTGGTGAACTCGGCGTTGGTCACCGGCTCGGGCGCGCACATGTTCACCGGCCCGGTGATCTCGGGGTGCTCCAGCAGGAAGCGCACGGCCCCGATCTGGTCGCGCATGGCGATCCAGCTCATGTACTGGCGCCCCGACCCCAGGCGTCCGCCCAGCCCCGCCCGGTACAGCGGCAGCAGCGTGCCCAGCATCCCGCCCGAGCGGTCGAGCACCACCGAGGTGCGCATGTGCGCCACCGACAGGCCCGCCTCCTCTGCCGGGGCGGTGGCCTCCTCCCAGTCCCGGCAGACCCCGGCAAGGAAGCCGGTGCCCGGCGGGGAGGCCTCGGTGGCAGCGCGCCCGCCGGTGTCGCCGTAGAAGTGCATCCCCGAAGCGCTCAGCAGGCGCGGGGGAGGCGAGGACATTCCCGCCAGGGCCTGGCACAGGGCGCGGGTGCCGCGTACACGGCTGCGCCGGATGAGGGTGCGCCGGTGCCGCGTCCACAGGGCCGGGCCGACCGGCGCCCCGGCCAGGTGCACCACGGCGTCGGCCTCGTGCAGGGCCACGGTGTCCACCCGTCCCTGTTCGGGGCGCCACTCCGCCTCCTCCACGTCCGGGTGGTGCCGCCCCCGCGGCAGGTGGCGCACCATGCGCACCACCGTGTGCCCGTCGCCGAGCAGGGACGCCTCCAGCGCCCTGCCGATGAGACCCGTCGCCCCCGTGATAGCCACTCGCATGGTCCTGGGTCTACCCGAAGGAGGGCGGTCCTCGCGCGTGGGGACACACCAAACGGACGACGGAGGGCACCCGCCCGGTTTTTCTTCGGCTTTTTCCTTGAAAGAGCTGCGCGAGAGGGCCTCGGTCTTCTAGTTTGAACGTGGGACAGGAACTCCGCGTCAACGCGGAGCTACTGTGGGCGACGCGCTGTCGGGCTGACTGCCGCGTCCCCGACCACAGACCTTTGATGATGGGGATCATCAGGGGATGGTGATTGGTGGGGTAGAAAGACGGGGCGGTGCCGAGAGGCGCCGCCCCGTCCACTTCCCCGCCGCGGGCTCCGCGCCGCCCCCGAGGAGGCGCGGGCCGCGGGTGCCTCAGGGGGCCCGAGGGCCCCTCAGCGGGTCAGCCCCTAACCGGGGTAGGGGCGCCGCTCCCGGGCTTCGCGCAGGGCCAGCGCCCACCACGCCAGTTGGCGCAGCATACGCTCCACGGCGGCCTCCGCGGACGACATGTCCACCACGGGGGTCCCGTCCGGGCCGAACATCGTCTGCGCGTTGTGCAGGCTGACCGTGTCGCGGATCGTGGCGGTGTGCAGCTCCGAGAAGACCGACCGCAGCTGCTCGATCGCCCGCAGGCCGCCGGACATCCCGCCGTAGGAGACGAAGCCCACCGCCTTGCCGAACCACTCCCGGCGCGCGGCGTCGATGGCGCTCTTCAGCTCGCCCGGGTATCCGTGGTTGTACTCCGGGGTCAGCACGACGTACCCGTCGGCCGCCTCCACCGTGCGCGCCGACTCCGGGGCCATCGGGCCTCCGTGGCCGTCCTGCGGGCTGATGTCCTCCACGTCGAGGAAGTCGAACGCCACGGAGGGGTCCGGGTACTTCCTGGCCCGGTCCACGAACCAGCGGGAGACGGCGGGTCCGGTGCGGCCCCGGCGGTTTCCGCCGAGGATGACCGCGATCCGAAGGTTGTCCATGTGGGTCCTTGCTTCTTTGGTGCCGTCTCGGCCCACACGTGAGCGGGCACGTCGGGCGGGCACGCGCGGACCGGCTCAGGGAGCCGCGCGGCGCACCGTCGGTTCTCGGGTCGTGTTCCCTGGAGCATCTCGCTGATTCGCAAGCCTCCGCGGAACACTCCCCAGGGGACGGGACAACGCTAGGACCTCAACAGGTCTTGAGGTCAAATCGGACAACACATTCCCCTATAAAGGACGCGCCGGGTCGGGTGCCGACATGCGGCACCCGGCCCGGCGGGTGGTGTGGGGGCCTTCGCGGCCCGGGCCTACAGGCCCAGGTCGTCCTCGAAGGCGCCCTCCTCCAGACGCGCCTTCACGCTCTGGAGGAAGCGCCCTGCGTCGGCGCTGTCGATCAGGCGGTGGTCGTGGGCCAGCGACAGGTACACCATCGAGCGGACCGCGATCACCTCGTCGCCCATGGCGGTGTCCTCGACCACGACGGGGCGCTTGACGACCGCGCCGGTGCCCAGGATGGCCACCTGCGGCTGGTTGATGATCGGCGTGCCGAACAGCGCGCCGGTGCAGCCGGTCTCGGTGATGGTGAACGTGCCGCCGCCCAACTCGTCCGGGCCGAGCTGGCCGGTGTGGGCGCGCTCGGTCAGGTCCTTGAGCCTGCGCGCCAGCTCACCCAGGCCCAGCTTGCCCGCGTCCTTGACCACCGGGGCCAGCAGACCGCGCTCGGTGTCCACCGAGACGCCGAGGTTCTCCACGTCGTGGTAGGTCACCTCCTGCTTGTCGCTGTCGACCACGGCGTTGAGCTTGGGGTGGGAGCGCAGGGCCTCCACAGCGGCCAGCGCGAAGAACGGGAAGAAGTCCAGCCGCACGTCCTCGCGCTCGGCGAAGCGCTCGGCGGAGTGCTCCCGCAGGCGGGCGATCTTGGTGACGTCCACCTCGATGACCTGCGTGGTCGTGGCCGAGACGTGCAGGGACTCCACCATCCGGTCGGCGATGGACAGGCGCAGGCGGGTGAGCTTCTCGGTACGGCCGCGCAGGGAGGTGTCGGTGGCGCCCTTGCGCGGGGCCGAGGACGGCGCGGGGGCGGCGGCGCGCGCGGCGTCGGCCTTCTGCTCCTCGGCGGCCTTGAGAACGTCCTGCTTGCGGACGCGGCCGCCCACGCCGGTGCCCTTGACGCGGCTGAGGTTCACGCCGTGCTCTGAGGCGAGCTTGCGCACCAGCGGGGTCACGTACGCCTCGGTACCGGCGTCGGTGCCCGAGGCGCGGCCGGTGCCGCTGAGGGTGCCGATGTCCACGGACGGGCTCTCGCCGTCCTTGTCCCGGTCCGCGGCGGGCCCGGCCTCGGACTCCGGGGCGGGGGCGGCGGGCTCGGCGGGCTCCGGCTTCGGCTCGGCCTCGGGCTCCGCCTGGGCCGGGGCGGCGCCCTCGGAGACGGCCGGGGGTTCGTCCCCGGTGCCGCCGATGACGGCGATCTCCGCGCCGATCTCCACGGTCTCGTCCTCGTCGACGAGGATCTTGGTGAGTACGCCCGCGGCGGGTGAGGGAATCTCGGTGTCCACCTTGTCGGTGGAGACCTCCAGGAGCGGTTCGTCCACCTCGACGGTGTCGCCCACGCTCTTGAGCCACTGGGTGACGGTGCCCTCGGTGACGCTCTCACCCAGGGCGGGCATGGTCACAGAGGTGGTCGGCCCCTGCTCGGAGGACGACGCCTGCTCGTCGGGCCCGGCCTGGGGCTCGGGTGCGGGCTCGGGGGTGGGCTCCGGCTCGGGCTCCTCGGCGGCCTCCGCCTCGGGCTTCCCGGTCTCCTCGGGCTCCCGCGCGGACTCCTCGGGGGCGGGCTCGGCGCCGCTCTCGTCGTCGGGGCTCTCGCCCTCACCGCCGATGACGGCGATCTCCGCGCCGATCTCCACGGTCTCGTCCTCGTCGACGAGGATCTTGGTGAGTACGCCCGCGACGGGTGAGGGAATCTCGGTGTCCACCTTGTCGGTGGAGACCTCCAGGAGCGGTTCGTCCACCTCGACGGTGTCGCCCACGTTCTTCAGCCACTGGGTGACGGTGCCCTCGGTGACGCTCTCACCCAGGGCGGGCATGGAAACGGAAGTCGGCATGGGTTTCCTCGTTGGATCTGGGCGCGGTCTCTGCCCAACCCCTTGATGGGCAGCGCGGATGTGTGCGGGGGCGGGCCCTTGCGGCCCGCCCCCGGTGGTGCGGTCAGTCGTGGACGTGCAGCGGCTTGCCCGCCAGCGCGAGGTGCGCCTCGCCCAACGCCTCGGACTGGCTCGGATGCGGGTGGATCAGCTGGGCCACCTCGGAGGGCAGGGCCTCCCAGTTGTAGATCAGCTGCCCCTCGGCGATCAGCTCGCCGACGCGGCTGCCGACCATGTGGACGCCCAGTACGGGGCCGTCCTTCTCGGCGATGACCTTCACCGCGCCCTGCGTCTGCAGGATCTGGCTCTTGCCGTTGCCCGCGAGGCTGTAGTTCATCTCCACGACGTTGTGTCCGCGCTCCTTGGCGACCTTGGTGGTCAGGCCCACGGACGCGACCTCGGGCTCGCAGTAGGTGACGCGGGGGACGCCGTCGTAGTCGATCGCGGGCGGGTTCTGCCCGGCGATGTGCTCGGCGACGAAGATGCCCTCGGCGAAGCCGACGTGGGCGAGCTGGAGGGTGGGGATGAGGTCCCCCACGGCGTAGACGTTGCCCACGCCGGTGTGCAGGTTCTCGTCCACCTGGACGAAGCCGCGGTCCAGGGTGACGCCCTGCTCCTCGTAGCCCAGACCCTCCGAGACCGGCCCGCGCCCGATGGCCACCAGCAGGACCTCGGCCTCCAGGGTCTTGCCGCCCTTGAGGGTGACGGTCACGCCGGAGTCGGTGGTCTTGACCGACTCGAACGGGGTGCCCAGCTCGTACTTGATCTTGCGCTTGCGGAAGGCGCGCTCCAGCAGCTTGGAGCTGGACTCCTCCTCCACCGGCACCAGGTGCGGCAGGGCCTCGACGATGGTGACGTCGGCGCCGTAGGAGCGCCACACGCTGGCGAACTCCACGCCGATCACGCCGCCGCCCAGGACGATGACCGACTCGGGCACGCGGTCCAGGTCGAGGGCCTGGTCGCTGGTCATGACCTTCTCGCCGTCGATGTCCAGCCCCAGGGTCTTGGGCTTGGAACCGGTGGCCAGCAGGATGTTGCGGCCCTTGTAGACGGCGCCGTCGACGGTGACCTCGTCCTTGCCGGTGAGCTTGCCCTCACCCTCGACGACGGTGATCTTGCGCGACTTGACCAGGCCGGTCAGGCCCTTGAACAGGCCGCCGATCACCTTGTCCTTGTAGGTGTGCACGGCCTGGATGTCGATGCCCTCGAAGGTGGCCTTGACCCCGAAGTTCTCGCTCTCCTTGGCGGAGTCGGCGACCTCGGCCGAGTGCAGCAGGGCCTTGGTGGGGATGCAGCCGCGGTGCAGGCAGGTGCCGCCGAGCTTGTCTTTCTCGATCAGGACGACGCTCATGTCCAGCTCCGCGGCGCGCAGTGCCGCCGCGTAGCCGCCGCTGCCGCCGCCAAGGACGACGAGGTCGAAGGTGCCGCCGCTCTCACTCACGGGAACGAACTCCTTGTTGTGGCTGGTGATGGGTGGTGGTCGCGGCCGGGCCCCGCGCGGGCGGAGGGAGGGTGTGCGCGGCCGCGGTGGCCGGGAGGGGCGGCGCTCCGGCTCGGGAGGCCGCCCCCTGGGCGGGTGCTATCCGGCGTACCCCTCGGCGATGCGGACCAGGGTGCGGGTTCCCGCGCCGGTGCCGCCCTTCGGGGTGTAGCCGTGCGGACCGCCCTGGTTGAAGGACGGCCCGGCGATGTCGAGGTGCGCCCAGGTGACGCCCTCCTCGATGAACTCCTTGAGGAAGACGCCCGCGGAGAGCATGCCGCCCCAGCGCTCGCCCGCCACGTTGGCGATGTCGGCGACCGCGGAGTCCAGGCCCGCGCGCAGCTCCTCGGGCAGGGGCATCGGCCAGGAGGCCTCGCCCGCCTCGGCGGCCGCGGCGACGATCCGGTCGCGCGCCTCGTCGTCGTTGGACATGACCGCGAACACCCGGGTGCCGAGCGCGACCAGTTGGGCGCCGGTCAGGGTGGCGATGTCCACGACCAGGTCGGGCTCGTCCTCCTGCGCCCGCACGAGGGCGTCGGCCATGACCAGGCGGCCCTCGGCGTCGGTGTTGAGCACCTCGACGGTCTTGCCGCCGTAGATGGTCAGCACGTCGGAGGGACGCTGGGCGGTGCCGCTGGGCATGTTCTCGGCCACGGCGAGGTAGCCGACCACGTTCACCCGCAGGTTCAGGGCGGCGATGGCGCGCATGGCGGCCAGCACGGAGGCGGCGCCCGCCATGTCGGACTTCATCCAGTCCATCGAACCCGCGGGCTTGAGGGACAGGCCGCCCGAGTCGAAAGTGATGCCCTTGCCGACGAAGGCGACGGTCCTGGTGGCCTCGGGGTGGCTGTGGGCCAGGCGCACCAGGCGGGGCGGGTTGGCCGAGCCCTGGCCGACGCCGGTCAGGCCGCCGTAGCCGCCCTCGGACAGGGCGGCCTCGTCCAGGACCTCGACGCGCAGGCCGGACTGCTGGGCGATCTCCTGGGCGGTGGCGGCCAGGTCCTCGGGCACCAGGTCGGCCGGTGCGGTGTTGACCAGGTCGCGGGTGAGGTTGACGGCCTCGGCCAGGACGGCGGCGCGCTCGGCGGCCTCCCCGGCGTCCCCGGCGGAGCTGGACAGGACCAGTTCGGCGGCGGGCTCTTCCTTGGCGGCGGTCCGGTACCGGTCGAAGCCGTAGGCGCCGAGGCGGGCTCCGAGGGCGACGGCTGCGGCCTCGGAGGCGGTCCCGGCGGGCAGGGCCAGGACCACGCGGCCCGCGCCCCCTGGGCGCGAGGTCAGCGAGCGCAGCGCGGCGCCGGCGGCGCGGGACAGGACGTCGGGGTCGACGGGGCCCTCGGTCGGCGCCGGGCCGAGACCGACCGCGACGACGACCGGGGCCTTGACGGCTCCGAGGGAGGCAAGGGTGTGCACCTCCTCGGGGGTGCCGCTCGCTCCCATGAGCGACAGGGTCTGGGCGAGGCCGCCGGAGAAGGCGGCATCGACGTCATGAGCGCCCGACGCGGGCTCCGGAGCGTCGCCTCCGGAGTGGTAACCGACGACAACCGCGTCGGCGTCGAGCGAACTGGGGGACTCCGTATTTACTGACAACGACGTGCTCACGTCCCCGATGCTAGTCGCCCCGCGCGCCCGGCGGGGACGCGGCGTCCCGGGTCCGCGGGGGTCCTGACGCGGCGCTGCGGGGGCGGCGGCAGCCGGGGGTGTGCGGGGTCGGCTCCGGATCCGCGCGCGCGGCGAGGGTGCCTCTGGCCGCCGGTGAAGGGTGTCGTGGGTCGCCTCCGGGGCGGACTCCGCATTCCCGTCTGCGAGAACCGTGAAACCTGTGTGAAAAAATGTGATGATCACGACATCGGGCACCCCCGAGTCGGTTACCGGTTGGCAGGAAACCGCCTGTCGGGACGCCCCGAGGCCCGACGACCGGGGCCGTGAATCCCCGTTCCGGTCCTCACAGCCGGGCCGAGGCCGCCGCGGCCACCACCAGCGCCGTCGTCACCGCCGTCTCCGACAGCGCGCCCAGCACGTCGCCCGTGACGCCGCCCAGCCGCCGCACCGCCCGGCGCAGCACGAGGCCCGCCGCCAGCAGTCCCGCCGCGGCGGCGAGCGCGCAGGCCAGCGCGAACCCCGGCGCGTGCGCCCAGCCCGCCAGGCACACCAGCGGCACGGGGGCGGCTGCCAGCAGCGCACCCGGAAGGCGCACGGTCCCCGCCACGAACGCGCCCAGCCCCCCGGGCCGCGCAGAGGGCACGCGCGGGGTGCACGCCAGAGTCACCGCCAGCCGCCCGGCGGCCCCGGCCGCCGCCGCGCCCGTCAGCGCCGCCCCGGCCGAGGCCTGTGCCAACTGGCCCAGGGCCATGGCCTGCGCGGTGAGCACGACCACCAGGGTGATGACGCCGAACGGACCGATGTCGGACCGGCGCATCACCTCCAGGGCGCCCTCGGCCGGGCGCGCGCTGCCCAGACCGTCGGCCAGGTCGGCCAGCCCGTCCAGGTGCAGTCCCCGCGTCAGCAGCGCCCCCAGGCCGACGGCCAGCACCGAGGCCAGGGCGGCGGACAGTCCGACCGCCGTCCCGAGCACGGCCGCGGCGCCGGTGAGGCCGCCCAAGAGCGCGCCCAGCGCGGGAGCCCACACCATCGCCCACCCGGCCACCCGGCGGTCCAGCCGCCCCGCACGCACCGGGAACACGGTGAACGTCCCCAGCGCCATCCGGGCCCCCGCGACCGCGTCCGCTGCGCGGGAGGGAGCGGAGGGGCCCTCCGGACGGGGGCCGGCGGCAGCGCTCACGGCAGCTCCAGGACGCGGCCCGCGGTCACCAGCACCACGTCCTCGGACTCTGCGCCCACCCACTGGTTCAGCCGGCCCAGGTGGTCGCGGAACAGCCCCCCGGCGCGGGTCGCGGGCACCACGCCCGAGCCCACCTCGTTGGTGACCGCCACGACGTAGGCCTGGGTGGAACGCCAGGACTCCAGCAGCCCGTGGACCGCCGCCTCCACCTCGTCCTCCGCGTCGGACGGGGGGCTGTCCTCCCACATCCCGGCCTCGTCCATCACCCGGGTCAACCAGGTGCCCAGGCAGTCCACCAGCACCGCGCCCCTGGCGCCCTTGAGCACCGCGGCCAGGTCGGCGGTCTGCTCGGTGCGCCACCACCAGGGGCGGCGCCGCACGTGCCGGGCCACCCGGTCGGCCCAGTCGGGGTCCGCGACCGGGTCGGGCTCCGGGCCGGTCGCCGCGTACAGCACCTTCGGCTCCGCCATCAGGCGCAGCTCCGCCTCGGTGGACTTGCCCGAGCGCGCGCCCCCGGTCACCAGGGTCCGGTGCGGCCCGCGCGGCCGCGACTCCGGCCACACCGCCGGGGGGCACGACAGGACCTGCCCGTCGTTCGGCACCAGGGCGCCCCACAGCCGGGCCCGGCGGGCGAACTCCTCCTGTGAGCGGACGCGGTGGTCGCCGCCGACCGCGACGACGGCCGTGGTCACCCCGATCACCCCGGAGCGGCGCAGCTCGCCGATGACCTCCGGGCGCTGCGCGGCGTCCACGACGACCATGTCCACCTGCTGGTCGGGGCGGACGGAGGAGTAGCCGGAGGAGCCCTCTGCGCGCGCCTCCGCCGGGGGCACGCCGGGCAGGGGCCCCGGGCCCGTGCGCGCGTACATCAGCCTGCCCCCGTCCGGGCCCTCGACCAGCACGCCGTCGGGGGTCGGGCTCACCGAGTACCCCGGCGGCACAGGGCCGACCACCCCCGCCTCGCGGACGCGGAAGCGGTCGTCCACCGTCACCCGCAGGGGCAGGCGGCGCTCGGAGAGGGCCTTGTTGCAGGAGGCGCAGGTGCACTGGGGGGCGGGCCACCCCGAGTGCCCGGCAGTCCCGAGAAATCGGATACGCACCGAAAAAGTAAACAGCATCGTCCACCAATGCTTGGTTAAGCTCGGGCCAGGATCACGGTGACCGGCGCTGTGACCTCCGTGACGAAGGGGCGGTCGAACATGGCGTGGACCTGGCGGTACTTCGAGGCCGACGGAGCCGACCCGTTGGGGTCGGACCTGCCCTCGGAGTCGTTCACCTCGCGCGGCGACGCGGAGAGCTGGCTGGGGGAGAACTGGCAGGAGCTCGCCGAGGGCGGTGTCGGACGCGTCGCCCTGCTCGACGGCGACGCGGAGGTCTACGCGATGTCCCTGGAACCCGTCGAGTAGCGCCCGCCCGTCCGGGGGCCGCGAGGGCCCCCGGAGGGGTCGGCCGCCTCCGTGACAATGGGGGCGTGATCCCCGCTCTGCGCAACCTGGCCGTCCTGGAACTGGTCAACATCCCCCTGTTCGCGACGGTGCTGTTCCTCCTTCTGGGCGTGCCCGCCTCACCCGCCAACCTGGTCGGGTTCGCCCTCTTCGCCCTGCTGTTGGCGCAGGGAGGCGCCTACTGGTGGGCCAAGGTGCGCCAACTGCGCGCGGGGGACCGCCGCCCGGCGGGCATGGCGCTCTTCCGCGCCCTGGGGCGGGCCAACATCGCACTGTTCCTCGCGGGCGGCGCGGTGGTGGCCGCGGCACTGGTCGCCGACGCTCCGGGGACGAGGGTCTGGCCGGGCCTGGGCCTGTGGCTCTTCGCGCTCCTGGAGCACGTCAACTACTTCCACGTCCAGCTGTCCCACCAGACGCGCGCCGACCTGGGGCGGCTGGTGCGGACCCGGCGCCTGCGCCGCTCCCACCTGTCGCGCGACATGGCGCGCTGACCGTTCCCGCGAGGACGGTCGGCCGGGCCTCCCGCGCGGGTCAGCCGGTTCCGGGGACGGATCGGCGGTCCTGCCACGGCCAGCGGTTCTCCAGCTCCACCTCCAGGGAGAAGCTGAGGAAGGTCCGGATGAGGACGATCCCGGCGAGCACCCCCACGGTGGCGAAGGTGGGCGACACCGCGACCGTGCGGATGATGTCCCCGGCGACGAGGAACTCCAGGCCCAGCAGGATCGCCCGGCCCAGCCCCTGCCGGTAGGGCCGGTAGGCCGCGGCCAGCCCGTGCCCGCCGACCCACCGGTACAGGAACAGCGCGGTCGCGCCCAGGGCCCCGACGACGATGACGCCGACCCCGGCGATGTCGACCGCGGTGCCCACCGCCTCGATGGAGTGCGCGATGTCCATGGAGCCCCCTCCGTGCCGCGTGCGTGCGCGCCAGCAGCTACCCAGGTGGGGCCGGGGCGACACCAGGGGCGGGCCGGCCCCGGAACGCGGACGGGCCCGGCCGTCCCCGTGGACGGCCGGGCCCGCGGCGCGGCACACCGCCCGGGTGCGACCGGGGTCTGTTCCTCGAACCGGTCTCAGCTCGCGGGGGGTCGGTTCGGGTGCCCGGACACGGACCGAGGCGAAGGTCCGAGAAGCACCGTCTAGCCGCGGATGTTCTCGGGGCTCCTGGTCAGCGCCGGGTCGCGCTGGACGCTGTCGCCCAGGACCTCGTCGATCCTCGCCATCAGCTCGGCGTCCAGCCTGACCCCCGCGGCCCTGACGTTGCCCTCCACCTGCTCGGGGCGGGAGGCGCCGATGATCGCGGCCGACACGTTCGGGTTCTGGAGCACCCAGGCCACGGCCAGTTGCGCCGGTGTCAGGCCCGCCTCGGCGGCCAGCGGCTCCAGCCGCTGCACGCGCTCCAGCATGACCCGGTCCTTCATCTGGTCGCTCAGGAAGCGGCCGCCGCCGGGGTCGGCGGCCCGCGAACCGGCGGGCAGCTCCCGGCCGGGCTTGTACTTGCCGCTCAGGACGCCGCCCTCGAGCGGAGACCACACGATCTGGCCGACGCCCTCGCGCTCGGAGAGCGGGACGACCTCGGACTCGATGACCCGCCACAGCATGTTGTACTTCGGCTGGTTGGAGATGATGCGGTCGAAGCCCATCTCGTCGGCGATCTTGAGCGCCTGCTCGATCTCCTCGGCGCGCCACTCGGAGACGCCGACGTAGAGGACCTTGCCCTGGCGGACCAGGTCCTCGAAGGCCCGTACGGTCTCCTCCAGCGGTGTGGAGTAGTCGAACCGGTGGGCCTGGTACAGGTCCAGGTAGTCGGTCCCCAGGCGGCGCAGGGAGTCCTCCACGCTGCGGACGATGTGCTTGCGGGACAGGCCCCGGTCGTTCTTGCCCTCACCCGTGGGCCAGAAGACCTTGGAGAAGATCTCCAGCCCGTCCCGGCGCTCGCCCCTCAGCGCGCGGCCGAGCACCTCCTCCGCCCTGCCCCCGGCGTAGCCGTCGGCGGTGTCGAACGTGGTGACGCCCGCGTCCAGCGCCGCGCGGACACAGGCCTTGGCCGTGTCCTCCTCGACCTGGGAGCCGTGCGTGATCCAGTTCCCGTACGCGATCTCGCTGACCATGAGGCCGCTGTTGCCCAGATGCCGAAATTCCATGTCGAGCACTCTAATAGGGGATTGTGCCCGTTTGCGAGGTTCTACGCCGTGCGCTTGCAAGCGCTCCCAACTCGAGGGGAGCGCAGGCTCGGCGGGGAGTGAGGGGCCGGCGCTGGGACCGGCCCGGGCTCACGTCGTCGGGGAGGCGGTGGCGGGAGCCGTCAGCGCGCGTGGCGGGGCGTGGGGTCCTCGCGGACCTTGAGCCTCGGCTTGGGCAGGCGCAGGCGGCGGAACTGGAGCTGGCGCATGGCCGCGTACATCCCGACGCCCTTGACGGCGGGGTCGTCGGGGAAGTACCCGGCGGCGCGCTTCTTGACCGTGCGGCCGACCATGACGCCCTCGGCGATGATGGTGACCATCATCAGCGGCCACAGGACGTAGGCCACACCGATCTGGAACATCGGGTTGTTGATGAACAGCAGCGCGATGATCACGATCGAGAAGGGCAGGAAGAACTCGCTGGCGCTGCGGCGCGAGTCGACGAAGTCGCGGGCGAACGCCCGGGCCTCGCCGAGGTCCTGCTGCCGGTAGTAGCGGGCCTCGTCCTTGGGCACGCCCTTGATCGCGGAACTCGCGGCGCCCCTGCCGCGTTGGCGGTCAAGACGATCCCGGTAGGCCTGGTAGGCCTCCTTGCGCGTCTCGGGCGCCTTGAGCGGTCGACGGGGGTTGGGCTCGGATTCCCTGCGCTTTGGGGTGGGCACACCCTTCTTGGGCGTGTATCCCTTAGGTTGGGTGGACTCAGTGGCCTCAGGGCTGGCGGATTCGGCGGAGGCCGGATCCGTGGCTGCGGAAGCGGAGCGACGTCGGAACACACCCACAGGGTAGCCGGTCATAGCTTTATGGCGACCGCGGACCAGAGCGCGTAGGGTTGGGCAAAGCGCCCGCTGGGAACAGCCGATGTACGCACCGAGAAGGGGACGGCCACGCCGATGAGCGTGTTTCAGCGACTTTCGATGATCTTCAAGTCCAAGGCCAACAAGGCCTTGGACGCAGCCGAGGACCCAAGGGAAACCCTCGACTACTCGTACCAGAAGCAGCTCGAGCTCCTACAGAAGGTGCGGCGGGGTGTGGCCGACGTCGCGACCTCCCGCAAGCGCGTCGAGCTCCAGATCCAGCAGCTGGAGCAGCAGTCCGGCAAGCTGGAGAACCAGAGCCGCGCCGCCCTGACGCAGGGGCGCGAGGACCTCGCCCGCGAGGCCCTGACCCGCCGCTCCGGTCTGTCCCAGCAGATCGACAGCCTGCGTGAGCAGCACGCCAACCTCCAGGGCGAGGAGCAGAAGCTCACGATGGCGGCCCAGCGCCTCCAGAGCAAGGTGGACGCCTTCCGCACGCGCAAGGAGACCATCAAGGCCAACTACACCGCCGCCCAGGCCCAGACGCAGATCAGCGAGGCCTTCTCCGGCATCTCCGAGGAGATGGGCGACGTCGGCATGGCCGTCCAGCGCGCCGAGGACAAGACCGCCGAGATGCAGGCCCGCGCGGGCGCCGTGGACGAGCTGCTCGCCTCGGGCGCGCTCGACGACGTCACCGGCACGGCCCGGGACGACATCCAGAGCGAGCTGGACCGCATGGCCAGCACCACCGGTGTCGACGCCGAGCTGGAGCGCATGAAGATGGAGCTCGGCCAGGGCAGCGGCGGTTCCACCCCCCAGATCGAGGGCGGCAACGGCGCGGGCAGCACCGGCACCACCGGCAACCGGGAGGGCGCGTGATCGTCCGCATCATGGGTGAGGGACAGCTCGACCTCACCGACGCAGACCTGGAACTGCTCAACTCCTTCGACTCCGCGTTGGAGTCGGCGATCGAGTCGGGTGACGAGGCCACGTTCCGCCGTGCCCTGCACGACCTCCTGGAGAGGGTCCGCGAGGACGGTCGGCCGCTGCCGCCCGACGCGCTGGAGCCCTCGCAGTTCATCCTCCCGCACGCCGACGCCACCATGGAAGAGGTGCGGGAGATGCTCCAAGACGACGGACTCATCCCCGGTTAGGACCGGGTCCTCCGTCCGGCGCGCCGCCTCCGTCCAGGCGCGTCCGGACCGGTGAGTGCGCACGGCGGGCCGGATTCCGGTCGGCCGGTGCGGCGCTCGGTGCCTGCGCGCGCGTTTCCGGGCCGCCGTGACCACGTGTCACGGCGGCTTTCGCGTGTCCGGTGGAGTACGCGCCCGTCCCGGCCGCCCGCGACCGGCCCCGTGTGGCGTGCGCCGCCCGCCCCCCGGGAACCGCGGCGGGACCCCCGGCCGTTGGACGTGGTGGAGGGCAGGTGAGAGTACGGGAACCCTCGTTGCGCGCGGGGTGGCGGTCCGCCGGGGAGGCCGCAGCGGTTCCGCGGGGCCGGCGGCACGCGCGGTCGGCGAACACGCGGCGGGCGGACCACCTCATACCGTTTCCCACCTGGGCGAACTACACTCCGAGGCAGTCGACGCGTCGGCGGAGGGGACTACGGCATGGCCGGATCCAAGTTCAGACCTGACCGGGGACTGACCACCCGCATGGTGACGACCATGGGCCTGCTCGTCCTGGTCTACGCGGCCTTCGTCGCGGGGCTGGTCCTCGTGGGCCTCAACGTCTGGCTGGTGCTGCTCATCGTCGCCGGGTTCGCGCTGTTCAGCTACTTCGCCTCCGACAGGATCGCCATGTTCGCCATGGGCGCCAAGGAGGTCTCCCCGGAGCAGGCGCCCGAGCTGCACGCCCTCGTCGACCGGCTGTGCGCCATGGCGGACATGTCCAAGCCCCGCGTCGGGGTCGCCGACACCGACGTGCCCAACGCCTTCGCCACCGGGCACAACGAGAAGTCCGCGGTCGTGTGCGTGACCACCGGCCTCATGCGCCGCCTCGACGGCCCCGAGCTGGAGGCGGTCCTGGCGCACGAGCTGTCCCACATCGCCCACCGCGACGTCATGGTGATGACCGTCGCCGGGTTCCTGGGCATCGTGGCCGGATTCCTGACCCAGGCGGGGCTGCGCTTCGCGATGTTCGCCGGGGCGTCGCGCGGCAACAACAACGGGCCCGCGCCGGCCGTGGTCGCCCTGCTCGTCGTGGCCGTCAGCGCCGTGGCCTGGGCGCTCAGCTTCCTGCTCACCCGGGCGCTGTCGCGCTACCGGGAGCTGTCGGCCGACCGCGCCGCCGCCTACCTCACCGGGCGCCCGTCCGTGCTGGGCAGCGCCCTGACCAAGATCACCGGAGACATGTCCCGCATCCCCACCCGCGACCTGCGCCAGGCGGAGCCGTTCAACGCCTTCTTCTTCGCTCCGGCTTTCTCCCGCAAGGGGTTCAGCTTCAGCCAGCTGGTCGCCACACACCCGCCGGTGGAGCGGCGGCTGGAGCAGTTGTCCGACATCTCGCGCCAGCTCGGGCAGGGGCGCTGACCCCGTCCGCGGGGCCGCCGGAGGGGACGGCGGCACCGATCCGCGCGGGCGGGCACGGGGCCGATCCCGTCCGCGCGCGACCGACACGACCACGAGAGAGGACCGGCCACGATGAGCTTCTGGCGAGCGCTTTTCGGGCGCTCCGAACCGGCCCAGCCCGACCTCGACGCCCTGTTCGGCCTGCCCTCGGCGTCGGTCACCCTGCGTGCCGCCGCGGGCTTCACGCCCACCGGGACCGGCTCCGTCGCCTTCCGCGCCACCGAGGGCGCCGCCTTCGCCGACCTGGAACGCGACGTCACTGAGCTGCTCAACGCCGACGGGGGGACGCCCGTCGAACTGGTCGCCGACGACTACGGCTACACCTGGCTGGTGGTGCGCTCGGCGGGCCCGGACGGGGCCGCCGACCCCGACATCACCGGCCTGGTGACCGACCTGCACGCCGTCAACTCCACCCTGGAGGCCAACGGCTACGGGCCCTCCCTCCTTTGCTCCCTGGTCGGCTTCACCGACGGCACGCGCTCGCTGGGGCTGGTCTACCTCTACAAGCGCGGCACCTTCTACCCCTTCGCCCCGGTCGGCGACGGCGGTCGCAGGGACAACGCCCTGGAACTCCAGGCCGAGTCCGCCATCGGCCGCGACCTGCCCCTGGAGGCGGACCGGTCCCGCTGGTTCCCCGTCTACGGGGCGCCCGGCCTCTGACCAGCGGGGGGTGCCCCGCGCCGGGGGAAATGTGGCCTGGCACACTGGTCCGGTGCGTATCCTCATCGCTCCAGACAAGTTCGCCGGTACCCTCTCCGCCCTCGAAGCCGCGCAGGCGGTCGCCGACGGCTGGCACCGGACCGATCCCTCCGCCACGACGGACCTGCTGCCGCTCTCCGACGGCGGACCCGGCTTCGTCGAGGTCCTGCACACGGCTCTCGGCGGCGAGGTGCACCGGACCGAGGTGACCGGCCCCCTCGGCGCGCCCGTGACCGCGGAGTACCTCCTGGACGGCGACACCGCCTACGTGGAGAGCGCACAGGCCTGCGGCCTGCACCTGGTGCCCTCCGGTGACCGCGACCCCGGCCGCACCACCACCCACGGCGTCGGCGAGCTGGTCGCCCACGCGGTCCGCTCCGGCGCCCGTACCGTCGTCGTCGGACTCGGCGGCAGCTCCACCAACGACGCCGGGGCCGGTCTCCTGGCCGCCCTGGGCGCCGTCCCCGCCGACCCCCTGAGCCACGGCGGCGGCCCCCTGGCCGACCCCGGCGACGTCGACCTCGGCGGAGCCCGCCGGGCCGTGGCGGGGGTCCGCGTCGTCGCCGCCACCGACGTCGACAACCCCCTGCTGGGCATCCACGGGGCCAGCGCCGTCTTCGGGCCCCAGAAGGGCGCCGACCCCGACCAGGTGCAGCGCCTGGACGCCGCGCTGACCGCCTTCGCCGACCGCGTCGACCCCGGCGGCGAGGTCCGCGACACCCCCGGCGCCGGAGCCGCGGGCGGTCTGGGCTTCGCCCTGCTCCTGCTCGGCGGCACCGTCGAGTCGGGCATCAGCCGCGTCCTGGACTCCGTGCGCCTGACCGACCGCCTCGCGGGGGCCGATCTGGTCATCACCGGAGAGGGCTCCTTCGACTCCCAGTCGCTGCGCGGCAAGCTGCCCCACGGCGTCGCCCAGGCCGCCAACAAGCACGGCGTCCCGTGCGTGGTCACCGCGGGCGCGGTCAAGGTCGGCCGGGCCGAGGCGGCCGCGGCCGGGATCACCGAGGCCTACTCCCTCGTGGAGTCCTCGGGCTCGGTCGAGGCCGCCATGACCCGCTCCGCGGACGAGCTGCGCGCCCTGGCCGCCGGCATCGCCCGCCGCTGGAGCCGCTGAGACCCCGGTCGGTCCGGGCTCCGGCTGAGACCGGCCCCCGTCGGGCACGGAGGGGCGGGCCGCCCCCTCCCCGCGCCCTCGCGCCGCGGGGCGCGCACACGCGAAGCGGCGCCCCGGGAGAACCCGCTCCCGGGGCGCCGCTGCCGTGCGCCGTCACGGACCGCGCCGTGACGGAGGGGTCCGTGACGGCGGGAGCCGCTACGAACCGTCGCCGCTACTCCTCCAGGGAGTGCTCCTCGTAGGCCAGGATCTCGTGGCCGTCCTCCCCGTAGTGGAAGATCTCGAAGGTGGCGGCGGTCGGGTCGCCGTTGTCGTTGAAGTCGATGTTGCCGCTGACGCCCTGGTAGTTGATCTCCTCACCGTCGGCCAGCAGGTCGCGGCACTCCTCGAAGGTGCCGCACTCGGTGCCCTCGGGACGGCTGACGTTGGGCAGCTCGGCGACGTACTCGGACGGGTTCACGCTGCCCGCGGCCTCGGCGGCCAGGGCGATCACGGTGACGCAGTCGTAGACCTGCGGGGCGAACTGGAAGACCTCCAGCTCCTCGTTGAAGCTGGTCAGGCCCTCGGTGAACTCGGGGTTGTCCGCGCTCGGGGCGATACCGGTGATGCCGGTGACGCTCTCGGGGTCGTCGGCGCTGACGGTCTCGCCCAGGTTCGGGTCGTTGAGGCCGTCGGTGACGTAGAGCTGCTCGCCCTCGGTGCCGCCCTCCAGGAGCTGGGCGATGACCTGCGCGCCCTCCTCGAAGGCGATGAGCGCGACGGCGTCCGGCTCCTCGGTGGTGACGCTGTTGACGACCGAGTCGAAGGTCGTGGCCAGCGGGTCGTAGGTCTCGTTGACCACGACCTGGGCGCCCAGGTTCTCCAGCTCCGTCTGGAGGGCGCCCGCGTAGCCGCCGCCGTAGTCGTCGGCGCGCGCGACGATGGCGATGTTCTGGTTGCCGTTCTCGACCATCGTGCGGGCCATCACGACCGCGGAGAGCAGGTCGCTCGGCGCGGTGCGGAAGTAGTAGCCGTCGTCCTCGATCTCGCTGAGCTCGGCGGCGGTGTTGGAGCCCGAGCACTGGACGATCTCGGAACCCGTGATGGTGTCGTAGGTCGCCTGCGTCATGCCGGAGGCCGCCGCGCCGATGACGGCGTTCACCTGGTCGGAGACCAGGTTGTTGGCGGCCTCGTTGGCCTGGGCGTTGTCGCCCGCCTCGTCGCCCTCGACGATGGCGGGGACCTCGGTGCCGAGGATGCCGCCCGCGGCGTTGATCTCGGAGACCGCGTACTGGGCGGCCGTGATCTGGGGCGGGCCGAGGAAGGCGAGGTTGCCGGTCTGCGGGTAGAGGATGCCGTAGGTGAACTCCTCACCGCCCTCACCGCCGCCGCCTCCCTCGCCGCCGTCGCTGCCACACGCGGTCAGGCCGAGGACAAGGGCCGCGGTTGCGGCAGTGAGGCCTAGGACCTTCTTGCTAGCCATGATCGTGGTCACTCCGTTCAACCGGCGAAGCACGTACTGCGCGGGGCAGCCGTGCCATGAGCATGCGCGTCCTGAATGTCCGTGATGTGTGGCATGACTTAATCAGGAGCGTTAGCGGAGCTTAATCATGAAAGTTCTGGCGCGGAAAGCACGGAACGGGCGTTGGTGCCGACTCGCCGTCAGGCTGTTATGGCTCTGTAGTCATCATTGACATCCGACGTTTCGTCTCTGTACAGATCACAGCTTTCCGTGCTCGCGGGGTAGCGAACTGTCGCGATGATCAGGCATGACGCGGTCCGGCCGTCAAGGGCGGCGGCCGGACCGGAGGAAAGCCGCAGGCACACTACACGCGGGTGTGAAGCGGTCCTTCCTTAAAACGAGAAAACCCTTGACCGCTATACGCGGCGCAGAAGGGGCGACCACCCGGCGGACCCTCCGGGACCGTCCCGGGGGGCCGGGTCCCGCTACGCCCCCGGCAGCTCGCGCAGCATGCACGTGAGCCGGGAGGTGCACACCTTCCGGCCCCCGTCGTCGGTGATGGTGATGTCCCACGTGGCCAGCGTCCGTCCCAGGTGCACGGGTGCGGCCACACCGGTCACGTGCCCCTCCGTGGCCGAGCGGTGGTGCGTGGCGTTGATCTCGATGCCGACCGCGACCTTGCCGAACCGGGAGGCGTGGGCCGTGGCGCCGATCGAGCCCAGGGTCTCGGCCAGCACGCACGACGCGCCGCCGTGCAGCAGTCCGAACGGCTGGACGTTGCCCTCCACCGGCATCCGGCCCACCACGCGCTCGGCGGACGCCTCCGTCACCTCGATGCCCATGCGCTCGCCCAGACCGCCCGCGAGCGCGCCCGTGTCGAGCATCCGCCGCATCGCCTCGGAGTCCGTCGTCATGTGCCCTCCGCCTCCTCGGGACCCCGCCGCGGCCGGGCACGGGCCGCGCCGGACCGGGGGCGGCGTCCCCGCCGTCGTGTCACTGCCCTCGCGGTATGGCCGCGAAGTGTCTGCGTCGCATCCTAGGATTCACCTGTGGTGACCAAGCGAGAGACCCCCGACCAGACAACCCGGACCGGCGGCGGCAGGCGCCCCCGGCTCCTCCTCCTGGACGGCCACTCGATGGCCTTCCGCGCGTTCTTCGCGCTCCCGGTGGACAAGTTCGGCACGAGTACCGGGCAGTCGACCAACGCCGTGTACGGCTTCACGTCGATGCTGGTCAAGCTTCTGCGCGACGAGGAGCCCACCCACGTCGCGGTGGCCTGGGACCTGTCCGGCCCCACCTTCCGGCACGAGGAGTACTCCGAGTACAAGGACGGCCGCTCCGACACCCCGCCGGAGTTCCCCTCCCAGGTGCCGCTCACCCAGGACCTGATGAGGCTGATCGGCGTCGCCAACCTGTCCGCCCCCGGGTTCGAGGCCGACGACGTCATCGCCACCCTGGCACACCAGGGCGGCGAGGCCGGGATGGAGGTGCTCATCGCCTCCGGCGACCGCGACGCCTTCCAGCTCGTCACCGACTCCTGCACGGTCCTGTACCCGGGCAAGAGCCTGTCCGACCTGCGGCGGATGGACCCCGCCGCGGTCCAGGACAAGTACGGGGTCACCCCCGAGCGCTACCGCGACCTGGCCGCGCTGGTGGGGGAGAAGGCCGACAACCTGCCCGGCGTGCCGGGCGTGGGCCCCAAGACCGCCGCCAAGTGGATCACCAAGTACGGGTCCCTGGACGAGCTGGTCGCCCGCGCCGACGAGCTCACCGGCAAGGCCGGGCAGAGTCTCCGCGACCACCTGGACGACGTCCTGCGCAACCAGCGGCTCAACCGGCTGGCCACGGACGTGGAGCTGGAGGCGGAGGTCTCCGCCCTGGCCCTGGGCGAGGCGGACCGCACCGGGATCGACGCGCTCTTCGACAACCTGGAGTTCGCCTCCAACCTGCGCGAGCGCCTCTACGCCGTCGTCCGCCTGCCCGACGACGACTCCGGGCAGACCGGGACCGATGCGGCCGAGGGCTTCCGCGTCGAACTGACCGTGGCCGGAACCGGCGGGCTGGCCCCCTGGCTGGCCGCGCACGCCGCACCCGACGGCGCGGCCTCCGACACCCTCACGCCCACCGCTCCCGCGGGGCTGGCCCTGGACGGCGTCTGGGGGCAGGGCACCGGACGGGTGGACGCGCTGGCCATCAGCGTGCCCTCCGGCGACGCCGTGTTCGTGGACCCCACCGCCCTTGACCCCGCCGACACCGAGGCGCTGGCGGACTTCCTGGCCGACCCCCGCCGTCCCAAGGCCGTGCACGAGTACAAGGGCGCACTGCTGGCCCTGGGCGCCCACGGCTGGGAGCTGGGCGGGGTGGTCAGCGACACCGCCCTGGCTGCCTACCTGGTCCAGCCGGGGCAGCGCCGCTTCGACCTGGCCGACCTGTGCCGCAAGTACCTGGGCCGGGAGCTGGAGGAGGACTCCTCCGGCGACCAGCTCACCCTGGACCTGGGCGGCGGGGACGGGGCGGGCTCGGGCCGCCAGCACCTGCTGGCAGTGCGCGCGAGCGCCACCCGCGACCTGGCCGGGGTGCTCTCCGCCGAACTCGACAAGCGCGGCGGCACCCACCTGCTGCACGAGGTCGAACTGCCCCTGGTGGACGTGCTCGCCCGCCTGGAGCGCGCCGGGATCGCCGCCGACCGGGCCTACCTGGAGGAGCTCCAGGGCGAGTTCGCCGCGGCGGGCCGGGTAGCGGTGGAGCGCGCGCACGAGATCGTGGGCCGCGAGTTCAACCTCGGCTCGCCCAAGCAGCTCCAGCAGGTGCTGTTCGAGGACCTGGGCCTGCCCAGGACCAAGAAGATCAAGACGGGCTACACCACCGACGCCGACGCGCTGGCGTGGCTGGCCGCCCAGACCGACAACGAGCTGCCCGCGGTCCTGCTGCACCACCGCGACCAGACCAAGCTGCGCACCACGGTCGAGGGGCTGATCAAGACCGTCGCCGACGACGGCCGCATCCACACCACCTTCAACCAGACGGTGGCGGCGACCGGGCGCCTGAGCTCCACCGACCCCAACCTCCAGAACATCCCCGTGCGCACCGACGTGGGGCGGCGCATCCGCCGCGCGTTCGTGGTGGGGGAGGGCTACGAGGAGCTGCTCACCGCCGACTACAGCCAGATCGAGCTGCGCATCATGGCGCACCTGTCGGGTGAGCAGGCGCTGATCGACGCCTTCAACAGCGGCTACGACTTCCACGCGCAGATGGCCGCGCAGATCTTCGGCATCGAGGTCGAGCAGGTGGACGGCGAGGCGCGGTCCAGGATCAAGGCCATGAGCTACGGCCTGGCCTACGGGCTGAGCGCCTACGGCCTGTCCCAGCAGCTGGGGATCACGCCGGAGGAGTCCAAGCGCCTCATGGAGGACTACTTCGCCGAGTTCGGCGGGGTGCGCGACTACCTCAACGCCGTGGTCGAGGAGGCCCGCCGGGTCGGCTACACCGAGACCATCCTGGGGCGGCGCCGCTACCTGCCCGACCTGACCAGCGACAACCGCCAGCGTCGGGAGATGGCCGAGCGGATGGCGCTCAACGCGCCGATCCAGGGGTCGGCCGCCGACATCATCAAGGTGGCCATGCTCCGGGTGGACGCGGCCATCACCGGGGGCGGGTTCGCCTCCCGGGTCCTGCTCCAGGTGCACGACGAACTCGTGGTGGAAATCGCGCCCGGCGAGCGCGGGGAGGTCGAAAACATCGTGGCGCGCGAGATGAGCTCCGCCTATGATCTGCGTGTGCCGCTGGCCGTCTCGGTCGGCAGCGGCCAGAACTGGCACGACGCCGCGCACTGAACAGGGGCCGCGCGCGGCACGCGCACGACGGGAAGGCGGGGGACGGTGACGGCACGGAGCACGGCGGAAGAGGGGCTGAGCGCCGGTCCGGTCACCGTCCCCGCCGACGCCCTCACCTGGCGCTTCTCACGCTCCTCGGGGCCCGGCGGCCAGCACGTCAACACCTCCGACACCCGGGTGTCGCTCTCGTTGGACGTGGCGTCCTGCCCCGGCCTGGGCGGCACGCGGCGCCAGCGCGCGCTGGAGCGGCTCCGGGGGCGCCTGGTCGGGGACGTGCTCACGGTCACCGTGCAGACCCACCGCTCGCAGGCGCGCAACCGGGCCGAGGCCAGAGAGCGGATGGCCGCCCTGCTCGAGGAGGCGATCGCGCCGCCCGCCCGCGAGCGCCGGGCGACCCGTCCGAGCCGCAGGGCCAAACAGCGCCGCCTTGACGCCAAGAAGCAACGGAGCGCCATCAAACGGTCACGCTCCAAGCCTTCCGCGGACTGACCGTAACCGGCCCTTCGTGCTTTTTCTTCCAGCCTCCGCGCCGGTGCCCCGGACCGCCGCCGCGGCCGCCCCGCGGGAACGAAACCCCCGTTCGGACGTGGGGCTACCCCCCAGTTGATCTTGACCGCCATGCTCGGGTAAATTGCCGCCATTGCGACCTACGCCGGGTTGGCGGCCCTGGGTTCCGATTGACCAGGACGCCCTTGTCTCATATTCTGGCGGGAGCGTTGTGGGTTCCTGCGTGCGTCCGCTGTCTCCGTTGAGGGTCGGCGCGACCGCGCCGCTCCGGTCGACACCCTGCACCTGGCGATTGGTGTCCAGGCGGTTCATCGCCGCCTCGGCTCCGCTCCTCGGACGACGGATCGACGGGTTCGAACCCGCGATGTGACCATCTTTCTGAATCTGTCCGTATCCGGAGTCCACCCACACATGACGAGCAGCACCGAGGCCACCTCGACACCCCAGGTAGCGGTCAACGACATCGGGTCCGAGGAAGCCTTCCTCGCGGCGATCGACGAGACCATCAAGTACTTCAACGACGGTGACATTGTCGAGGGCACCATCGTGAAGGTCGATCGAGACGAGGTCTTGCTCGACATCGGCTACAAGACCGAGGGTGTGATTCCCTCACGGGAACTCTCGATCAAGCACGACGTCGACCCCGGCGAGGTCGTTGCCGTCGGTGACCAGGTCGAGGCCCTCGTCCTCCAGAAGGAGGACAAGGAAGGCCGCCTGATCCTGTCCAAGAAGCGCGCCCAGTACGAGCGCGCCTGGGGCACGATCGAGAAGATCAAGGAGGAGGACGGCGTCGTCACCGGCACCGTCATCGAGGTCGTCAAGGGCGGCCTCATCCTCGACATCGGTCTGCGCGGCTTCCTGCCCGCCTCCCTGGTCGAGATGCGCCGTGTGCGCGACCTGCAGCCCTACGTCGGCCGCGAGCTCGAGGCGAAGATCATCGAGCTGGACAAGAACCGCAACAACGTGGTCCTGTCCCGCCGCGCCTGGCTGGAGCAGACCCAGTCCGAGGTCCGCCAGACCTTCCTCAACACCCTCCAGAAGGGCCAGATCCGCAAGGGTGTGGTCTCCTCGATCGTCAACTTCGGCGCGTTCGTGGACCTGGGCGGCGTCGACGGCCTGGTGCACGTCTCCGAGCTGTCCTGGAAGCACATCGACCACCCCAGCGAGGTCGTCGAGGTCGGCCAGGAGGTCACCGTCGAGGTCCTCGACGTGGACATGGAGCGCGAGCGCGTCTCCCTGTCGCTCAAGGCGACCCAGGAAGACCCGTGGCAGCAGTTCGCCCGGACCCACCAGATCGGCCAGGTCGTTCCCGGCAAGGTCACCAAGCTGGTTCCGTTCGGCGCGTTCGTGCGAGTCGAGGAGGGCATCGAGGGCCTGGTCCACATCTCCGAGCTGGCCGAGCGCCACGTCGAGGTGCCCGAGCAGGTCGTCCAGGTCGGCACCGAGATCTTCGTCAAGATCATCGACATCGACCTCGACCGCCGCCGCATCAGCCTCTCGCTGAAGCAGGCCAACGAGAGCGTCTCGCCGGACCAGGTGGACTTCGACCCCACCCTCTACGGCATGGCCGCGGAGTACGACGAGCAGGGCAACTACAAGTACCCCGAGGGCTTCGACGCGGACAGCGGCGAGTGGCTCGAGGGCTTCGAGGCCCAGCGCGACGACTGGGAGCGCAGCTACGCCGAGGCCCAGGCCCGGTTCGAGGCGCACCGCAAGCAGGTCGAGGAGGCGCGCGCGGCCGAGGCCGACGCCGCCAACGCTCCTGCCCCGGTGGAGGAGGACGACTACACCGGTGGCGGACAGAGCAGCGGCTCGTCCGGCTCGGAGTCCTCCAGCGGCGCCCTGGCCTCCGACGAGGCCCTGGCCGCCCTGCGCGAGAAGCTCGCGGGTGGCGAGGCCTAAACAGCCTCCGAGGACACGCTGAGAAGCTGTTCGGGCCGTCCCCTCTCCGGAGGGGGCGGCCCTTCGCCGTGCCCGGCCCCGGCCGGGTCCCGAGGCACCCGAGGGGCCGGGGAGTAGGCTCGTGCCGTGTCCCCTGACGGAGGGGCGCTCCAGGAGGCTACGTGTTCGACATCCACCCGGCCGTTCCCGCCGACGCGGGCGAGGTCTTCACCCTCCAGCGCGCGGCGTTCGTCGACGAGGCCCAGGCCTTCGGCGACCCGTTCGTGCTGGCCCTCACCGAGAGCCTGGACAGGGTGGAGAGACTTCTGGGGCAGGAGGGCACCCTCGTGCTCAAGGCCGTCGCCGGAACCCGTCTGGTCGGCTCTGTACGGGCGCGGGTGCTGGGCACCAGCGCGGTGGTCTCCCGCCTGGCGGTCGTGCCCGACCTGCGCCGCCGGGGGATCGCACGGGCGCTGCTCGCCGACCTGGAGGGCCGCCTGCGCGAACGCCACCCCGGCCTGGCCGCGCTCACCCTGTCCGCGGGGGCCCAGGACACCGGCCAGCAGCGGCTCTACCGAGGCCTGGGATACGCCGAGACCTCCCGCGAGCGCGTCGCCGAACACCTGGTCATGGTGCACATGCGCAAGGAGCTCGCCCCGGCCGAGGCGCGTCCGGAGGGCACCGCCCGGGCCGCGCCGTAGACGGGGGCGCCACCACTCGGACGCGGCCGGCGGTCTAGGGTTTGCGACATGCTCACAGTGGGACTCACCGGCGGGATCGGCTCGGGCAAGAGCGCGGTCGCTACCGAACTGGCCGCCTACGGCGCCACCGTGGTCGACGCCGACGCCATCGCCCGGGAGGTCGTCGAACCCGGCACTCCGGGCCTGGAGGCCGTCGTCGCCGAGTTCGGCGAAGGGGTGCTCACCCCCGACGGGCGCCTGGACCGATCCCGGCTCGGTGAGATCGTCTTCTCCGACGAGGCCAGCCTGGCCAGGCTCAACGCCATCGTGCACCCCCTGGTGGGCGAGCGCAGCTCCCAGCTCATGGAGGAGGCCGTTGCCTCCGGCGTGGAGGTGGTGGTCTACGACGTCCCTCTGCTGGTGGAGAACGGCCTGGGGCCGCTCTACGACGTGGTGGTCGTGGTGGACGCCCCCGACGAGGTTCGGGTGGAGCGGGTAGCCGCCAACCGCGGCATGCCGCGCGAGCAGGTGGAGGCCCGCATACGCGCGCAGGCCGACCGGGAGACCCGCCTGGCCGCCGCCGACCTGGTGGTGGACAACTCCGGCACCCGCGGAGAACTGGCGGAGCGCGTGGCCGGGCTCTGGCGAGAACTCGTCGGGCGCGCCCGGTAGCGCGCCCTTTCCCCGCCCGTCGGAGAGGCCGCGACGTTCCACACCCGACGAGGTCCGCCCCCGGCGGCCTCCACGGCCTGCTCACCGGGTCCCCACGCTGCCCGGTCCACGGTCCCCGCGTCGGCGGACCGGCCCGGGGCCGTCCTCGACGTGGTCCCGCCGACCTGACACCGCCCCGCTCCCGTCACTCCCGTCCGGGGTAGCGGCGCAGGACCTCGGACAGGGACGACCCGGCGGCCACGGCCTCGCGCACCAGCTCCTCGCGGACCGAGTGCGCGGCCTCCACGCTGAGCAGGCTGTCGTCTATCTCCCGGGGGCGCATGCGCTCCTGCGCCGAGAACAGCGCCAGGTCGGCGTAGTCCCCGGCGCGGTCGGCGATCTCCTGGCACTGCTCCCACTCGCGGTGCGCGGTCACCGCCGCGTGGACCCGGTCGCCGTAACCGGTCAGCACCCCGACCCGCTCGTCGAGCGCCTCGGTGGCGCGGGCCACCGCCTCCTCCTGCGGTTGCAGGGCCCGGGTGACCTGCTCGGACACGGCCTCGCGCCGACGTACCAGCAGCTCCCTGCGCAGGGAGCGCAGCCGCAGCAGCTCCTGGGCCAGCTTCCACTCCTCCTCGCGCAGCAGCGGCAGGGTCCGGTCGGCGTCGAAGGAGTCGCCGAGCACCCGCACGCCCTCCTCCACCCGGTCGGTGGCCTGCTGGAGCGCGGCGAACAGGTGGGCCTCGGGCTCCTCGGTGCGGGAGGCGTAGCCGTGGGTGCGGCCGAAGTCCTGGGGCAGCACGTACCGGTCGGCGTACTCCGAGGCCAGGCGGGCGACCATGCCTGGCCGCAGTATGGCCCCGGCGCCGCCCGCGGCGGCGGTCAGGTAGAGGACGGCGGTCGCGGGATCGCCGGGGACAACCGCGCCGACCGGACCGAACGCCTGGTCGAGCAGCGTCCGGGCGCCCAGGACGCCCACGGCGGAGGCGGGCAGCGCCCAGAAGGCGTGCATGACCAGGTCGGCCCAGTCGTCGGTGAAGGAGCCCCGGAGCGAGGCGAGGCCGAGGACGGCCGCGGTCGTCCCCAGGCAGAGCAGGGCCACCAGGACGGCTCCCGCCGTCGGGGAGAGCAGGGCGACGGCGGCAAGGGAGGTGCACCCCGCGGCCGTGATCGCGGCGCCCTGGCGCCAGGTGGGCCCGCGCCGCCGGCGGGCCGAGGCCGGGAGCAGTCTTTCGGGATGGGCCCTCATGCGCGCGACCGCGCGCGGGGGTATGCCCGGGTCGAAGGTCGTTCTGGAGGGGTGTGACACGGCTGCCACCTCGCTTCGGACGCAGAGCGCTGGTCTCGATGGTAACTCCGCGCCCTCGGCCGGGAAGGGATGTCGTACGCGGTCTGTAGCGTTAGGGGTGAGGGACACGCGGGCCAGCGGGGGCGGCCCGCCTTCGACGGGAGAAGAGGCGACGTGCGACCGGTCAGCGACATCAAACGCAGCGAGGCGCCCTTCGAGGTGATCTCGGAGATGACCCCGGCGGGGGACCAGCCGGGCGCCATCGCCGAGATCAGCAGGAGGGTGCGGGACGGGGAGCCGCACACGGTGCTGCTCGGCGCGACCGGCACCGGCAAGACGGCGACCGTGGCGTGGACGGTGGAGCAGCTCCAGCGGCCCACCCTGGTGATGCAGCCCAACAAGACCCTGGCGGCGCAGTTCGCCAACGAACTGCGCCAGATGCTGCCCAACAACGCCGTCGAGTACTTCGTGTCGTACTACGACTACTATCAGCCCGAGGCCTACGTCCCGCAGAGCGACACCTTCATCGAGAAGGACTCCTCCATCAACGACGAGGTCGAGCGGCTGCGCCACTCGGCCACCAACTCGCTGCTCACGCGCAGGGACACGATCGTGGTCGCCTCGGTCTCGTGCATCTACGGCCTCGGCACCCCGCAGGAGTACGTTGACCGGATGGCGCAGTTGGCGGTGGGCATGGAGGTCGACCGCGACGACCTGCTGCGCCGTCTGGTGGAGATGCAGTACTCCCGCAACGACACCGCGTTCACGCGCGGCACTTTCCGGGTGCGCGGCGACACCATCGAGATCATCCCGGTCTACGAGGAGCTGGCGATCCGCATCGAGATGTTCGGTGACGAGGTCGAACGCCTGCTGACCCTGCACCCGCTCACCGGCGAGGTGCTGGGAGAGAGCAGGGAGATGTTCATCTTCCCCGCCTCGCACTACGTGGCCGGCGAGGAGCGCACCGAGCGGGCGATCGCCACCATCGAGGCGGAACTGGGGGAGCGGCTGGCCGAGCTGGAGGCCCAGGGCAAGCTGCTGGAGGCGCAGCGCCTTCGCATGCGCACCACCCACGACCTGGAGATGATGCGCCAGCTCGGCACCTGCTCGGGCATCGAGAACTACTCGCGGCACTTCGACGGCCGCGAACCGGGCAGTCCGCCCAACACGCTCCTGGACTACTTCCCCGAGGACTTCCTGCTGGTGCTGGACGAGTCGCACGTGACCGTCCCGCAGATCGGCGCGATGTACGAGGGCGACGCCGCGCGCAAGCGCACCCTGGTCGAGCACGGGTTCCGGCTCCCCTCGGCGCTGGACAACCGGCCGCTGAAGTGGGAGGAGTTCACCGAGCGCATCGGGCAGAGCGTCTACCTGTCGGCGACCCCGGGCCGCTACGAGCTGCGCCAGGGCGGCGGCGAGGTGGTGGAGCAGGTCATCCGCCCCACCGGGCTGGTCGACCCCGAGGTGCTGGTAAAGCCCACCGACGGGCAGATCGACGACCTGGTCCACGAGATCCGGGTGCGCGCCGAGCGCGACGAGCGGGTACTGGTCACCACGCTCACCAAGAAGATGTCGGAGGACCTCACCGACTACTTCACCGAACTGGGCATCCGGGTGCGCTATCTGCACAGCGAGGTGGACACGCTGCGCCGCGTGGAACTGCTGCGCGAGCTGCGCGTGGGCGAGTTCGACGTGTTGGTGGGCATCAACCTGCTGCGCGAGGGCCTGGACCTGCCCGAGGTGTCGCTGGTGGCGATCCTGGACGCGGACAAGGAGGGCTTCCTGCGCTCGGAGACCTCGCTGATCCAGACGATCGGGCGCGCGGCGCGCAACGTCGCGGGCCAGGTGCACATGTACGCCGACAACGTCACCGACTCCATGCGGGCGGCCATCGACGAGACCAACCGGCGCCGGGACAAGCAACTGGCCTACAACGCCGAGCACGGGATCGACCCCACGCCGCTGCGCAAGCAGATCGCCGACATCCTGGACGCGCTCAACCGGGAGGACGTGGACACCGAGGAGCTCATGGCCACCGGGTACCGCAGCTCGGGCGGCAGGGGCGGCCGGGCGCCGGTGCCCGCGTTGGGCGAGCGTTCGGCGGACGTGTCCGCCATGCCGCGCGCGGAGCTGGCCGGGCTCATCGAGCAGCTCAGCGAGCAGATGCACCAGGCGGCCACCGACCTCCAGTTCGAGCTGGCGGCCCGGTTGCGCGACGAGATCGGCGAGCTCAAACGTGAGCTGCGCGGCATGGACGCGGCCGGGGTGAAGTGACGGGAGTGCCTGTGGAGTAGTGTTTCCAGCCCTGGGGACACCGGGATCGGGGCGGCACTCACATCTCGAAAGAGAAACTTTTTGAGAACGGTGAGGTCGCACAGTTACCTCCGCGTGACATACTCTTGGCTTCGCGCAAGCCGTATGTCGCAATTGCCGGTTATCCGGTTGTGGGGGAGAACATGAGAGTTCGGCTTCTCGTGGCCGCGGGCGGCGGTCTGCTGATCACCGGCCTCCTTCCCGGCTGTGGTCTGGCCTTCGGGGACGAGGACGTCGAGCCGCCCAACGGCGCTCCGGGTACCCAGAGCGCCTCCGACGAGGGCGAGCCCGACATGCCCAAGCACAACGTCAGCACCGAGGACGTGCTCATCGTCGTCGACGACGGCGCCGAGGTGAGCGAAAGCTGCGGTGAGCGCGAGGTCGTCGTCACCGCGGACGACGCCGTCGTCGTGCTGCACGGCGAGTGCGGGCTGGTGCGCGCCACCGGTCGCGGCTCCACCGTCGACGTGGGCTCGGCGGACAAGATCGTACTGGTCGGAGTGGACAACAGGATCTCCTTCGCCGACGGCGAGCCCGAGGTGATCAACCACGGGCGCAACACCACCGTGGCCGAGGGCGGCGCTGCACAGCGGTGATCCCGCGGGCGCCGTGCGCGGCGAGGTCCGCGCCGGAGGGTCCGTGCCGGGGATCCGTGTCGGGGCGTTGGCCGCCCCGGCACCCGAGGGTGACCTTCGATCCGTTACGGTGGTGCGCGTCCGTGCGCGCGCGGGGAAGCGGCGCGGGACGCCGGGGCCGAGCGGGCGTGGCGACACGCAGTGAATTCTTGGTTGCAGTTGGCTGTTTCGTCCTCCTGATCGGTTCTGAGACGGTACGGTCGTTTCGTTCCGCCCGCGGTGTGGCCTGCCCCGCCGGGGCGGCACGACGGCCCAGGGGCGGTGCACGCGTCCTGCCGGAGCCGTTCCGAGGGCGCGCGTTCGACGTGAGGACCCGCTAGGGGAGGGGTGGATGAGCGGTTATGTCGCACGGGTGCGGCATGATGAGTCGCCCGGAGGCGACGCCGGCCTGGACCCGTTGGTGAGTTCGGCCGCCCAGCGGTGGGCGGCCGTGGATTCGCTGTTGCCCGAACCGGTCAACTTCGCTCCGGGCTCCTATCCCCTCCTGACCGTCAGCGACGAGGACGGCCGTGCCGTCGCCGCCGGGACCATGCACTACACCTGGTACCAGCCGGGCGAGGTCGGCCGGATATGGGGCGTGCCCGACCAGCACTGGCTCACGCCCATCGTGGGCGGTCCCGACCCCGGCCGCGCCCTGGACTCGCTGCTGACAAGCTGGCGCGACCAGTTGGAGGACCTGCCGACCGGCACCGGTTCGGAGTCGGCGGCCCTGGTGAGCTGGCCCGCCCGCGACGTGTGCGGCATCATCCCGCTCCAGCGCCACGGCCTGCAGCCCTACACCGTGCTGGCCGCCCGCCAGCGCCGCCGGGGCGTGCCCCCGTCCCTGCCGCCGCGCGACGTGAGCATCCGGCTGGCCGACCGCAGCGACCTGACCCAGGTGGTCGGCCTGCTCATGGAGGAACACCGCTACGAGCAGCACTTCGGCGGGGTGTTCCTGCAACCCGACACCGCGGAGCAGACCCGTGAGGTGGCAGCCCGGGCGCTGAACCGCTCCCGGTCCTGGATCTGGCTGGCCGAAAGGCGCGGACGCGCCGTGGGCCTGCTGTGGGTCTCCCCGCCCGAGCGTTCGCGCTGGGCCAAGTCGCTGGTCAACGCGCGCCCGATCGCGCACATCGGCTACGGCGTGGTGACCGCGGCGGAGCGCGGCAGCGGGATCGGCACGGCGCTGGTGGGCCAGGCGCACCAGGCGCTGGACAGCCACGGCGTGGGCGTCTCTGTGCTCAACTACGCGGCGATGAATCCGCTGTCCGGGCCTTTCTGGCACCGTATGGGGTACCGCCCGGTGTGGACGACATGGGAGGTCCGCCCCGCGCTCGCCCTGCGCTGATCCGGGCAGCACGGAGCAGGGGCCCGGGGTGGCCCCCCGGTATCCAGTAGACCGCGCTCCGCCCGTTCCGCGCCAGCGGCGCTCCCGTGGCTGTGGACAACGGGGGCGGCGCCCGGTGCGGGCCCGCCCGCGGGTGCTCCACTACCCTTGCGCTGACGCGACGGTGCGTGGAAGGGGACGGACGATGGCCACCAGCGACAGCGGGCCCGAGGGCGCGGAGCACGTCGAGATCGTCGAGGTCGGGCCGCGCGACGGCCTCCAGAACGAGGCGAGGGCCCTCCCGGTCGAGGAGCGCGTCGAGCTGATCGACCGCGCGGTGGCCGCCGGTGTGCGCCGGATCGAGGCGGTCAGCTTCGTCAACCCCAGGCGTGTCCCCCAGATGGCCGGGGCCGAGGAGGTCATGGCGGGCGTCACGCGCGCGCCGGGGGTCTCCCACATCGGCCTGGTCCTCAACCGGCGCGGCCTGGACCGCGCAGTGGCCGCGCGGGTGTCGGAGGTCAACGTCGCAATCCCCGCCACCGACGGGTTCTGCGTCCGCAACCAGGGGTGCACCGTCGAGGAGATGCTCGCAGCCCTGGCCGGCATCGACGCCGCGCTGGAGGGCACGGGCATCCCGCTGAGCGTGACCGTCTCCACCGCGTTCGGCTGCCCCTTCGACGGCGAGGTGGTGCCCGGACGCGTCGTGGAGGTGGTCCGCCGCATCGCCGACACCGGTGCGGTGGAGATAGCCCTGGCCGACACGATCGGCGTGGGAGTGCCCCGCCAGGTGAGGGAACTCGTGGCCGCGGTCGGCGAGGTCGCTGACGGGCGCGCGCTGCGCTGCCACTTCCACAACACCCGCAACACCGGTTACGCGAACGCGCTCGCGGCCGTGGACGCGGGCGTGCGGGTGCTCGACTCCAGCCTGGGCGGCTTCGGCGGCTGCCCCTTCGCTCCCGCCGCCACCGGCAACATCGCCACCGAGGACCTGCTGTACGCCCTGCACCGCAGCGGCCTGCACACTGGTATCAGCCTCTCCGGGGCCGCCGCCCTGGGTGAGTGGATGGGCCAGCGCCTGGACAGGCAGCCGCCCGCCTACCTGGGCCGCGCCGGTGCCTTCCCGGCCTGACCCGTCCCCGGCCGCCCCGCCGTGGGACCCCGCGCCGCTGGCCGAGGTGGTGGCGCGCTTCTCCGTTCTGGAGTGCCCCTGGCGGATCGCGGGCGGCCACGCGGTCGAACTCGCGGTCGGGCGCCCCCTGCGCGCCCACGCGGACATCGACGTCGTGGTCCTGCGCCGCGACCAGCACGCGGCGAGGGCCGCGCTGCCCGACTGGGAGTGGTGGGCGGCCGATCCGCCGGGCGTGCTGCGGCCCTGGGCCCGGGGACGGACCCTGCCCGCCGGGGTCCACGACCTGTGGTGCCGCCCCGGCCCCGGCGAGCCCTGGCGCGTCCAGGTGATGCTCGACGAGGCCGAGGGCGACGTGTGGGTCTCGCGGCGGGACGCCCGGATCCGCAGACCCCTCGCCGAGTGGGGCGCGGTCTCGCCGGAGGGGATCCCGTACCTGGCCCCCGAGGTGCAGTTGTTCTACAAGGCGCGGGACCCGCGGCCGCGCGACGAGGAGGACTTCGCCGCCGCGCTGCCCGTGCTGGACGCCGCCCAGCGGCGCTGGCTGGCCGACGCCCTCGCGCTCTCCCTCGGAGATCACCCCTGGACACGGCGGCTGTGCGGCTGACCTGCCCGGACCGGGTGTGGCGTTCGTCGCCCGGCCCCGCGCGCTCCGTCGGCTCAGGGCCCCCGGCCCGGGGGAACCGCGAACGGTTTCCGCGCGCCTCCGCACGGCCCGAACCGCTGCGGGCAAGGCGATCACGCTGGTGACGGGAGGGTACCCGGGGGTGTACGGAGGCGCCCCCGGGTGTGGACCACCGGGGTGCCTGTTATCCTGGTGCCCCGTGGAGTCCGGCGGCCGGAGCGACGAAACCAACCGCCCGCAACCGGACCGCCGCACGGCCGCTCAGCCCGATCCGAGCCCGCCGTAGCCACTCAACCCACGGGAGCAACACTTTGGCATCCGCCGCGAGTACCAAGCACCTTTTCGTTACCGGCGGCGTCGCCTCCAGTCTCGGTAAAGGCCTGACCGCTTCCAGCCTGGGACGACTCCTGAAGTCGCGCGGCCTGCGGGTCACCATGCAAAAGCTCGACCCCTACCTCAACGTCGACCCGGGGACGATGAACCCCTTCCAGCACGGCGAGGTCTTCGTCACCGACGACGGGGCCGAGACCGACCTGGACGTCGGCCACTACGAGCGCTTCCTGGACACCGAGCTGTCCGCCACGGCCAACGTCACCACCGGCCAGATCTACTCCAGCGTCATCGCCAAGGAGCGCCAGGGCGCCTACCTCGGCGACACCGTGCAGGTCATCCCGCACATCACCAACGAGATCAAGGCGCGCATCTACGCGATGGACGCCCCCGACGTCGACATCGTCATCACCGAGATCGGCGGCACGGTCGGCGACATCGAGTCGCAGCCCTTCCTGGAGGCGGTCCGCCAGATCCGCCACGAGATCGGCCGGGACAACTGCTTCTTCCTGCACGTGTCCCTCATCCCCTTCCTCGGCCCGTCCGGCGAGATGAAGACCAAGCCCACCCAGCACTCCGTGGCCGCCCTGCGCAGCATCGGCATCCAGCCCGACGCCATCGTGTGCCGTTCGGACCGCCCCATCACGCAGAGCCTGAAGTCCAAGATCAGCCTCATGTGCGACGTGGACGAGGCCGGGGTGGTCTCCACCCCCGACGCCCCCTCGATCTACGACATCCCCAAGGTCCTGCACCGCGAGGGCCTGGACGCCTACGTCGTGCGCCGCCTGGGCATGCCCTTCCGGGACGTGGACTGGACCGAGTGGGACGAGCTGCTGCGCCGCGTGCACCAGCCCGACCACGAGGTCACCATCGCCCTGGTCGGCAAGTACATCGACCTGCCCGACGCCTACCTGTCGGTCAGCGAGGCCCTGCGCGCGGGCGGTTTCGCCACCGACACCCGCGTCAACATCCGCTGGGTGGCCAGCGACAACTGCGCCAGCCCCTCGGGCGCCGCCTCGGAGCTGGACGGTGCGGACGGCATCCTCATCCCCGGCGGCTTCGGCGTGCGCGGCATCGAGGGCAAGATCGGCGCCATCCGCTACGCCCGTGAGAACGGCGTGCCGCTGCTGGGCATCTGCCTGGGCCTCCAGGCCGTCGTCATCGAGTACGCCCGCGACGTGCTCGGGCTGGAGGGCGCCAACAGCACCGAGTTCGACGACAAGGCCGCCGACCCGGTCATCGCCACCATGGCCGACCAGACCGACGTCGTCGCCGGGGAGCGCGACATGGGTGGCACCATGCGCCTGGGCATGTACCCGGCCGCGCTGGGCGAGGGCACCCTGGTGCGCGAGCTCTACGAAGGCAGCGCCGAGGCCTCCGAGCGGCACCGCCACCGCTTCGAGGTGAACAACGCCTACCGCCCTAAGCTGGAGGAGGCGGGTCTGGTGTTCTCCGGGCTCTCCCCGGATGGCAAGCTGGTGGAGTACGTCGAACTGCCCCGGGACGCCCACCCGTTCTTCGTCGCGACACAGGCGCACCCGGAGCTGCGTTCCCGCCCGACCAAGGCCAACCCGCTCTTCCGCGGACTGGTCTCGGCGGCCCTGGAGTACCACAACTCCTGATCCGAGGGGCCGGGCGGGGCACGAGTGAGTCCTGAGAGGCGAGAACCCATGCCCAGTGACACCCACCCGGCCCTTCCCACGGGGGCGGACGCGAAGGTCGCGGACGCCCCCGAGTCGTGGCCGGTGGAGCGGTCCGAGGAACGCTTCCGCAGCGCCAAGTGCGGCATGCGTACGGACTGGGTGCGCATGGTCGGCAGTGACGGCGATGGCACGGCCGTGGCCGCCCGCGACTACATGGAGCACCCCGGCGCCGCCGCGGCCCTGGCCCTGGACTCCGACGGCCGGGTGCTGCTCCAGCGCCAGTACCGCCACGCCACGCGGCACACCCTGTGGGAGCTGCCCGCCGGGCTCATCGACGAGGAGGGCGAGGGGCCGCTGCGCACCGCCCAGCGCGAACTCCTCGAGGAGGCGGGGCTGCGCGCCGGGCTCTGGCACGAGCTGGCCCAGTTCTTCCCCTCGCCGGGGTTCTCCGACGAGCGCATCCACGTGTACCTGGCCCGGGACCTGTCGGTGGTGCCGCCCGGGGAGATCGGCTTCGAACGCGAGCACGAGGAGGCCGACCTGGTCGCCGAGTGGGTGCCCCTGGAGGAGGCGGTCGCCCTGGTGATGGCGGGCAGGCTGCACAACGGCGCCACCCTCATCGGCGTCCTGGCCGCCCGGGCCGCCGCCGCGGACGGGTTCGCCTCCCTGCGCGAGCCGGCGGAGGACTGACGGGTGGCCGACCGGGCGGGCGGGGAGGGAGACCCGCTGGCGCGGATGTGCGCCGCCTTCCTGGACCACCTCAGCGCGGAGCGCGCCCTGGCCGACAACACCCTCGCGGCCTACCGTCGCGACCTGCGGCGCTACCGTGCGTATCTGGCCGAGCACGGCGTCCTCTCGCCCGACCGGGTGGGCCCCGCCCGGGTGGGTGACTTCCTGCGGGCCCTGCGCGAGGGCGACGCCGACCACCCGCCGCTCGGCGCCGCCTCGGCCGGGCGGGCCCTGGCCGCCGTGCGCGGCCTGCACCGGTTCGCGGCCCGGGAGGGCTGGGCCGCCACCGACCCGGCCGCCGACGTCTCCCCGCCCGCACCGCCGACGCGCCTGCCCAAGGCGGTGCCGCTGGCGTCGGTGGAGCGCCTCCTGGACGCCGCCGGACCGGTCGGGGCCCCGGCCTCCGGCGACCGCGCCGGGCTGCTGGCCCTGCGCGACCGGGCGCTGCTGGAGGTGCTCTACGGAACGGGCGCGCGCGTCTCCGAGGCGGTGGGGCTGGACGTGGACGACGTCGCCGACGCGGTTGAGGGCGACGACGCCGTGGGGCTGGTGCGCTTTCGCGGCAAGGGCGGCAGGGAACGCGTGGTGCCGCTGGGCTCCCACGCCCGCCGCGCGCTCTCGGGCTACCTGGTGCGGGCCCGGCCGGGCCTGGCCGCCTCCGGCCGGGGCGGACCGGCGCTGTTCCTCAACGCCCGCGGGGGCAGGCTCACCCGCCAGGGAGGCTGGGGGATCCTGGCGGCGGTTGCCGAGCGCGCCGGGGTCGAGGGCGTCTCACCGCACACCCTGCGCCACTCCTTCGCCACCCACCTGCTCGACGGCGGAGCCGACATCCGGGTCGTCCAGGAGCTGTTGGGACACAGTTCGGTCACCACCACGCAGATCTACACGCTGGTGACGGTCGAGCACCTGCGCGAGGTCTACGCGTCGAGTCATCCCAGGGCACGGCGCTGAGCGGGTACGCCGCCGCGAGGGGCCCGCGAGCGGCGCGAAGCGGAACAACCCGGTTGGAGGCTCCGATTTCCCCCAGGGGCGCAGGCGTGGGATTCTACCCGTACGTTTTGTTGATGTGCGTCGTGTCGGCGTTCTAGAGTCGCCGCGCGGAGGTACGTTGCTGTCGACATATTGAGTTTCCGACGGCGGCCAGGGACAGGGGCGCGCGGCATCCCTAGCCGTGGCCGATCCGTAGGGGAGGTCAAGGGTTGTGAACTGGGACAACAAGGCTGCGAACACCGCACCTGTCGGCGAGGGGGAGCTCGCCGACCCGGTGACCAACCCGTGGGGGACGACACGCAACACGGGGGCTAACCTGCACACCTCAAGACCCGAGCGAGCATATCCGGAGCCCGGGCCCGTAGATGAACACGGCCCGGCACGGATTGTAGCACTCTGTAACCAGAAGGGTGGGGTCGGCAAGACCACCACGACGATCAACCTCGGCGCCGCCATCGCCGAGTACGGAAGACGGGTGCTGCTGGTCGACTTCGACCCGCAGGGCGCCCTCTCCGTCGGCCTGGGCCGCCTCGACCCGCGCGAACTGGACCTGACCGTCTACAACCTGCTCATGCAGCGGGACGTGACGGTCGAGGACGTCCTGCTCAAGACCGACGTCGACGGCCTGGACCTGATCCCGAGCAACATCGACCTGTCGGCCGCGGAGGTGCAGTTGGTCGGCGAGGTGGCGCGCGAGCAGATGCTCGGCCGCGCGCTGAGACCGGTCATCAACGACTACGACGTGGTCCTGATCGACTGCCAGCCCTCGCTGGGACTGCTCACCGTCAACGCGCTCACCGCCGCGGACGGCGTCATCGTGCCGCTGGAGTGCGAGTTCTTCGCGCTGCGCGGTGTGGCACTGCTGATGGACACGATCCAGAAGGTCCAGGAGCGGCTCAACGAGGACCTGGTCATCGACGGTTTCCTGGGCACCATGTACGACCCGCGCACGCTCCACGCGCGCGAGGTGCTGTCCACGATCATCGACGGCTTCGGGGACAAGGTCTACGGCACGGTCATCAACCGCACCGTGCGCTTCCCCGACGCCACCGTGGCGGGCGAGCCCATCACCAGGTTCGACTCGTCCTCGGCCGGGGCCAACGCCTACCGGGAGCTGGCCAAGGAGGTGCTGGCGAGGTGGCCTCTCAGCGGTCACGGCGTGTGACCCTACCCGGGGCGGACGAACTGTTCTTCCGTCCCAGCGGCACCGAGGAGGTGCCGGAAGAGACCGAACGCCAGCACAAGGCACCGGAGCAGGGCAGCAAGGGCAGCAGGGGCGAGACTACGTCGCGCTCCGACGGCACCAACACGGGCACGTCCGCCGTGAAGGCGGCGCGCGCGCCCAAACCGAGCGGGCGCCAACGCCACGACGAGAAGATCACCGTCTACATCTCCGGGCCCGAACTGCTGGCACTGGAACAGACCCGGCTCTCACTGCGCGCCGAGCACGGGCTGTCCGCCGACAGGGGGCGTCTCGTCCGCGAGGCCGTCGCCGTGCTGCTGGCGGACTTCGAGGAGCACGGACCGGCCAGCATGCTGGTACGCAGGCTGACCGAGGACTGAGGGCTCGCGCACCGGTACCGGAGGGGGTGCCGGTGCGACGACGGAGGTGACACGGGTGTCACCGGCGGGTTCTGGCCGGTGACACCCTTGTCTCATGAGGAAGACGACGCGGGGCCGTTGCCATGGGGGCTGAGGGAACGTCGGCGGACACCGGCGCGGAGGTGGACGACAACGCCTTCCAGGTGCACCTCGACAACTTCGAGGGGCCCTTCGACCTGCTCCTCGGGCTGATCTCCAAGCACAAGCTGGACATCACCGAGGTGTCGCTGTCCAAGGTCACCGACGAGTTCATCGCGCACATCCGGGCGCACGGCGACGACTGGGACCTGGACCAGGCCAGCAACTTCCTGCTGGTCGCGGCGACCCTGCTGGACCTGAAGGCGGCGCGCCTGCTGCCGCGCGGCGACGTCGAGGACGAGGCCGACCTGGCCCTGCTGGAGGCCCGCGACCTGCTGTTCGCCCGGTTGCTCCAGTACCGCGCGTACAAGGAGGTCGCCTCGTTCATGCGGGCGCGGCTGGCCGCGCAGGGGCGCCGCTACGCGCGCGCCGTCCCGCTGGAGGAGCGCTTCGCCGGGCTGCGGCCGGACGTGCTGTTCAAACTGGGCCCCCGGGAGTTCGCGGCCCTGGCGGGGATGGTCTTCACGCCCAAGGAGCCGCCCAGCGTCCCGGTCACCCACATCCACCAGGCCAAGACGTCGGTCAAGGAACAGGGCGAGCTGATGGTCGCGGAGCTGCGCGAGCACGGGCGTTTGACCTTCGCCCAGCTCACGGCCGTCTGCGCCGGTACCTTCGAGGTCATCGCCCGCTTCCTCGCCCTGCTGGAGCTGTACCGGGCCGCCAACGTGGGCTTCGACCAGCCCGAACCGCTGGGGGAGCTGCTCGTCACCTGGACCGGCGGCGAGGACGAGGTCGAGCTGGAGAGCGAGTACGACGAGGCCGACGGCGCCGGGGGCACCGGCGGCGGGAGCGGACCCGGGGAGACGGAGGAGCGCGCATGAGCGTCCGGGACACGGCGCAGGACCCGACAGCGGAGGGCCCGGCGGCGGGGGACACGGCGGCCCGGGAGGCGGTCGGCGGTGCGGTCGGCGGGGAGCCGGCCGGAGTGGTCGTGGAGGCGGCCGGGGACGCCCCGGCCACCTTGCGCCGCGACCTGGAGGCCGTTCTGATGGTGGTGGACCAGCCGGTGTCGGAGTACGACCTGGCACGGGCCATGGACGTGCCCGTCACGGTGGTCGTCGGGGTGCTGGAGTCGCTGTCGCGGGAATACACCGAGCAGGGCCGGGGTTTCGACCTGAGGGCGGTGGCCGAGGGGTGGCGTGTGTACACGCGGCCCGAATGCGCCGACGTCGTCGAGCACTTCCTCCGGGAGGGGCAGGAGGTGCGGCTCACCCAGGCCGCACTGGAGACGATGGCGGTGGTGGCCTACCGGCAGCCGGTCTCCCGGGGCAGGGTCTCCGCCGTGCGCGGTGTCAACTGCGACGGGGTTATGCGTACCCTCGTACTGAGGGGCCTGATCGAAGAGGCCGGACACGATTCCGAGTCCGGCGCGCTGCTGTATCGGACCACCTCCTATTTCCTGGAACGGTTGGGCCTGCGAGGCCTCGACGAGCTGCCTGATCTGGCGCCGTTCCTACCCGACGACATCGAAGGTCTAGACGACACCGGTGAGCACACCTAACAACAGTTCCCGCGGTGCGCGGGACGACGCCCCGCGCGGTGAGCGCGGCGACTACGACAAGCGCGGCGCACAGGGCCGCGGCTACAGCCGGGACCGCCGGGACGACCGTCCCCGCGGCGGTCACCGGGACGACCGCGGAGGGTTCCGGGGCGACCGGGACAGCCGGGGCGGGCGCGACTTCCGCGGCGGCCGCGGAGGCCAGCGCGGTGAGGGCCGCTCCTTCGGCGGTGACCGCGACGGCCGCCGTTCCTACGGTGACCGCGACATCAGGGACAACCGTGGCGGTCGTGACTTCCGTGACGGTGGGGACCGGCGTTCCCTCTCGGGCGGTCGTGACGACCGTGACCGCGGTGGCTTCCGGAATGACCGGGGTCCGGGCGGCGGCCGGGACGACCGCGGAGGGTTCCGGGGCGACCGGGACAATCGTGGCGGGCGCGACTTCCGCGGTGGCCGCGACGGTCAGCGCGACGACCGCCGTTCCTTCGGCGGTGACCGTGACAACCGCGGCGGACGTGACAGCCGTGGTCCCGGAGGCGGTCGTGACTTCCGTGACGGTGGGGACCGCCGTTCTTTCTCGGGCGGCCGGGATGACCGCGGTGGCCGTGACTTCCGGGGTGGTCGTGACGACCGTGACCGCGGTGGCCGCGACAACCGCCGCTCCTTCGACAACCGTGGTGGCCGTGACGGCCAGCGGGACGACCGCCGTTCGTTCGGTGACCGTGACAACCGTGGTCCGGGCGGTCGTTTCCAGGACCGTGACGACCGTGGCGGGCGTGGCCCCGGCGGTGGCCGTGACTTCCGTGACCGCGAGGACCGCCGTTCGTTCGGTGGCCGTGACAACCGCGGTCCGGGCGGTCGTTCCCAGGACCGTGACGACCGTGGCGGGCGTGGCCCCCGCGGAGGCCGTGACGACCGTGACCGAGGCGGATTCCGCGGCGACCGGGACAGCCGAGGCGGGCGTGACTTCCGCGGCGGCCGTGACGGCCAGCGCGGTGAGGGGCGTTCCTACGGCGGCGGCCGCGACAACCGGGGCCCCGGTGGCGGGCGCGACTTCCGCGACCGCGAGCCCCGTGAAGACCGCGAGGACCGTCCCGGCGGCGACCGCTCCGGCGCCGAGCGCGTCACGAGCGAGAACCAGCTCTCCAAGGCGGCCCGCGAGAGGCTCAGCGCCCTGCGCGCCGACTACGACCCCAAGGACGAGGACCGCGCCGACGAGGCGCGCGACACCTACACCGACGTCGAGAACGGCATCCGCCTCCAGAAGGCGCTCGCCGCGGCCGGGGTCGCCAGCCGCCGGGCCAGCGAGGAGATGATCGCGGCCGGACGCGTCAGCGTGGACGGCCAGGTCGTGCGCAGGTTCGGAGCCCGGGTCGACCCCGAGTCCTCCGAGATCCGCGTCGACGGCATGCGCGTGGTCACCGCGCCGGACAAGCTGTACTTCGCGCTCAACAAGCCGCGCGGCGTCGTCAGCACCATGTGGGACCCCGAGGGCCGCCCCACCCTGGCCGACTACACCGGTCAGACCGAGGAGCGTATCTTCCACGTCGGTCGGCTCGACACCGAGACCGAGGGCCTCATCCTGCTGACCAACGACGGCGAGCTGGCCAACCGGCTCACCCACCCTCGGTACAAGGTCGTCAAGACCTACATCGCCAAGGTGCCCGGCCCGGTCCCGCACCGCGTCGTCCGCGAGGTCCAGAAGGGCGTGGAGCTGGAGGACGGCCCGGTCGAGGTCGACTCCTTCCGAGTGGTCGACAACGACCCGCCCAAGTCGCTCGTCGAGATCCGGCTGCACGAGGGCCGCAAGCACATCGTGCGCCGCCTCATGGAGGCCGTCGGCCACCCGGTCGCCGACCTCGCCCGCACCCAGGTCGGCCCGATCGACCTGAACGCCCTCAAACTGGGCACGATGCGGGCGCTCACCTCGCGTGAGGTGAGTGAACTCTACGAGGCCGCGGGCCTGTAGATACAGTTGACGGCGGTCGCCTGCCCGGACACCGGGCGGCGGCCGCCGTTCCCCTATTCCCGGGCACGGCACGCTGAACGAGGACGAGGCGGGATCGAACGTGGCGGTACGGGCCATCCGCGGTGCGGTACAGGTCGACGCGGACGAACGCGAGCAGGTTCTGGAGGCCACGGCCGAACTGGTCTCGGAGGTGATGCGGCGCAACTCACTGGAGACCGACGACGTGATCAGCGTGCTGTTCACCGCCACCCCCGACCTGAACAGCGAGTTCCCCGCGCTGGCCGCGCGCAAGCTCGGCTTCTCCGACGTCCCGCTGATGTGCGCGACCGAGATCGCCGTCCCCCACGCCCTGCCGCGCGTGGTGCGCCTCATGGCGCACGTGGAGACCGACCGGCCGCGCTCGGAACTCCAGCACGTCTACCTTCGCGGTGCCCAGGCGCTGCGGCTGGACATCGCCCAGTAACGGTCCCCATCGGCCTCCGGGCAGGTCGTAGGCTTGGGAGGTAACGGGAACACGTCGGAGGCGGGGGAACAGTGGGCGACAGCGGCGGTGTGCGCGGGGGCGGGGAGCAGCGGCTCCCGGTGCGCCGGGTCACGGTGCTCGGCACGGGGCTCATCGGCACGTCGGTGGCGCTCGCCCTGCGCTCGCGCGGCGTCGGCGTCGCCCTCTCCGATCCCGACACCGCCTCCCTGCGCCTGGCCTGCGACCTGGGTGCGGGACACCCTCTTGAGGAGTCCGACGACCCGACCTCTACCCCGGCCGACCTCGCGGTCATCGCCGCGCCGCCCGCCGTCATCCCCTCCGTGCTGCGCCGCGCCCAGGACCGGGGCCTGGCCCACGTCTACACCGACGTGGCCAGTGTGAAGGCGAGCGTGCTGGCCGAGGCCGAGCGGCTCGGCTGCGACATGGCCACGTTCGTGGCCGGGCACCCCATGGGAGGCAGGGAGAAGCAGGGCCCCGGCGCCGCGCGCGCCGACCTGTTCCTGGGCCGTTCGTGGGCGCTGTGCCCCACCGGCAAGTCCGAGGCGCAGGCCGTCGCCGTCGTCGCCGAGATCGCCCGCATGTGCGGCGCGGCCCCCCTGGTGCTGGACGCGGCGGCGCACGACCGGGCGGTGGCACTGGTCTCGCACGCCCCCCACGTGGCCTCCTCGGCGGTGGCGGCCCGGCTGCTCTCGGGCGACGACGCCGCCCTGACCCTGGCCGGACAGGGCGTACGCGACGTCACCCGGGTGGCGGGCGGCGACCCCGCCATGTGGTCCGAGATCCTCACCCACAACGCCGCCCCGGTCGCGGAGGTCCTGCGCGCGGTGGCCGCCGACCTCGCGGCGACCGCCGACGCCCTGCGAGCGCTGGCGGACCCGCCAGGGGGAGGCGAGGCGCCGGACCGCGACCTCGCTCCGGTGCGCGACCTGCTGGAGCGCGGCAGGTCCGGCCACGGCCGCATCCCGGGCAAGCACGGCACGGTACGGCTGCCCGACTACACGGTCATGCCCGTGGTCATCCCCGACGAGCCCGGCGCGCTGGGCCGCCTGTTCGCCGCGGCGGCCGAGGCCGGGGTCAACATCGAGGACGTGCGTATCGAGCACACGCCCGGCCTGCCGCTGGGCGTGGCCCAGCTGTACGTTCTGCCCGAGGCGGTGGACACGCTCGCGCGGGCGCTGGCCGCCGACGGCTGGTCGGTGCATCCGGGACTCTGAGCCTCCTTCGCGGCGGCCGTGCCCCTGTGGCGTGGTTCGAGTACCGGTACCGGCTGAGTCGCAGGTCAGGGCCATCGAGTCCCGCCGGTCCCGGTTCGGGCCCGCCCGGATCCGGCGCGGGCCGCGCGGTCCCGCGCACGCACGGGCCACCGGTAGGGTTGGGCGTCGGCAACAGTGAACGCAAGCGGGAGTCAACGGCAGTGAGCGCGCAGGGCAGCACCGAGGGCATCGTCATCGCGATCGACGGTCCCTCCGGGTCGGGCAAGTCGAGCACCTCCCGGGGCGTGGCCAGGGTGCGGGAGCTGCGGTACCTCGACACCGGCGCGATGTACCGCGCGCTGACCTGGTGGATGCTCTCCCAGGGCGTGAACGTCAACGACGCAGACGCCGTGACCGCCCTCGTCGACACCCCCGTCATCACCATGGGCACCGACCCCGACGCGCCCTCCGTGGCGGTGGACGGACGCGACGTGGCCGCCGAGATCCGCGGCAGGGAGGTCACCACCAACGTCAGCGCCGTCTCGGCCGTGCCCGCGGCGCGCGAGCGCCTCGTGCGCACCCAGCGCGAGATCATCGCCGCAGCCAGGGCCGAGAGCGCGGGCATCGTGGTCGAGGGGCGCGACATCACGACCGTCGTCGCCCCCGACGCCCCGGTCAAGCTCTTCCTGACCGCCAGCCCCGAGGCCCGCGCCCAGCGCCGCAGCAAGGAGGTCCGCAGCGCCGACGTCGCCGCCACCCGGGCCGACCTGGCCCGGCGCGACGCGCTGGACTCCAGCCGGGCGCACTCGCCCCTGCGCCAGACCGAGGACGCCACCGAGCTCGACACCAGCGGGCTGACCCTGGACGAGGTCGTCGCCCTGGTGGTCAAACTGGCCGACGAGGCCCGCGCCCGCTGACCCGCGGGACGGGGCGCCGCCGGGTTCCGGCCGACGGGCGGCCCGCACGGCCGGGCGTCGCCGCGACGGACGGACGGTGCGCCCCGAGGCCGTAACACCGGACACATTCGCCCCCGACAGCCCTTTTCGGGGAACACAACGACATCCGCGGGGGTTCCTCCCCGTGGCCAGCACACGGGCGCCGCCGGCGTCCGCGTCGATCCGCGCGACCCGGGACACCGGAGCGGGTCGGCCCTTCGCATCCCCGCGGCACGCATCCTGGGCGCGCGGGGAGACAGAACCGGGAGCAGTACATGAGTGACTTCGACATCTCCGACGTCGTCCACGGGGGAGCGGACGCCGAAGAGCCCGCCGCCCTGCCCGTGGTGGCCGTGGTCGGCCGCCCCAACGTGGGCAAGTCCAGCCTGGTCAACCGCATCATCGGCCGCCGTGAGGCCGTGGTGGAGGACGTGCCCGGCGTGACCCGCGACCGGGTCGCCTACGACGCCGAGTGGCAGAACACCAGGTTCACCCTGGTGGACACCGGCGGCTGGGAGACCAGCGTCAGCGGCCTGGCCGCCATGGTCGCCCGCCAGGCCGAGTACGCCGCGCAGACCGCGGACGTCGTCCTGTTCGTGGTCGACGCGACCGTGGGCGTCACCGACGCCGACGCCGCCGTGACCCGCGTCCTGCGCTCGACCAAGCGCCCCGTGGTGCTGGCCGCCAACAAGGTGGACGGCAGCATGCAGGAGGCCGACGCCCTCGACCTGTGGCAGCTTGGCGTGGGCCAGCCCTTCCCCATCAGCGCCCTCCACGGCCGCGGCACCGGCGACCTGCTGGACGCGCTCGTGGCCGAGTTCCCCGAGCAGCCCCTGGGCGAGGAGGACGAGGGCGAGGACGGCCCGCCGCGCATCGCGCTGCTGGGCCGCCCCAACGTGGGCAAGTCCAGCCTGCTCAACCGCCTCGCCGGTGAGGACCGGGTGGTCGTCGACGCCGTGGCGGGCACGACCCGCGACGCTGTGGACGAGCTGATCGAGCTGGGCGGGAAGACCTGGAAGTTCATCGACACAGCCGGTATCCGCCGCCGGTTCCGGGCCCTCCAGGGAGCCGACTACTACGCCACCATGCGCACCGGCACCGCCCTGGAGAGGGCCGAGATCGCCGTGGTGCTCATGGACGTCAGCGAGCCCCTCGCCGAGCAGGACATCCGGGTCGTCGAGCAGGTGGTCGAGGCGGGCCGCGGCCTGGTCCTGGCCTTCAACAAGTGGGACATCCTCGACGAGGAGCGCCGGACCTACCTGGAGAAGGAGATCGACCGCCAACTGGCGAGGGTCTCCTGGGCGCCGCGAGTGAACGTCTCGGCCAAGACCGGGCGCCACATGGAGAAGTTGGTCCCGGCGATCGAGACCAGCCTGAGCGGGTGGAACCAGCGCATCCCGACCGGGCAGCTCAACAACTGGCTCAAGGAGCTTGTGGCGGCCACCCCGCCACCGGTGCGCGGCGGCAAGCAGCCCAAGATCCTGTTCGCGACGCAGGCGGGTTCGCGTCCGCCGCACTTCATCCTGTTCACCACCGGGTTCCTGGAGGACAACTACCGCCGCTTCATCGAGCGGCGCCTGCGGGAGGACTTCGGCTTCGAGGGCTCGCCGGTGCACATCAGCATGCGCATCCGCGAGAAGAAGGGCGGGGTCCAGGGCCGCGCCTCCAAGGGCAGCGTGCGTCCGGACCGCAAGCACCGCCGCCGGTAGGGCGTGTCCGGCGGGCGCGCCCCTCTGCGTGAGGGACGGTGTCCGCCTGACCCACCGGCCCGACAACGGCACGGGGAAGGGGGCTTCCCGCCCGGGGAGCCCCTTCCCCGTGTTCTCGGGCCGGGGCGCGCGGCGCCCCGCCCGGTAGCGCCGCGCGCGTGGTCCCTCGGGCTCCGGGCGCTCAGGCGTCGGGGGAGGCCCAGAAGTCGCGCAGTACGCGGATGCCCCGCTCGGGGTCCTGGAGCATCCAGTAGTGGGTGAGCCCGTCCAGCTCCTGGAACCGGGTGCCCAGGCGGAGGGCCACCTCCCGGTCCTGCTCGGGGTGTGCCATCGGGTCCCCGGTCGGTGCGAGCAGGAGCCCGGGCGCCTTGGCGGGGCCGTCGAAGTCCCGGCCCCAGTCGGCGTGGAAGTTGGGCCACGCCGAACGGTAGAGCGCCAGGATGGCCGCGCTCATCTCCTCGTCATGGGTTCGGTCGACCTCCCGGGCCAGTTCGGGGCTCATGCCGCGGGGCCGGAGGACGTCTCCGAAGGTGCCCCCGCTGCCGGCGACGGCCCCGCGCAGCCCGGCCAGGGACTCCTCGCCCTCGGGGCTGCTCTGCCAGAGCGTGGCCGCGTCGTGCCACCGGTAGTCGGGGTGCCAGCCGTGGGCGACGTCGGAGACCCAGCTGCGGACGGGGACGTCGTGGGCGGAGACCACGCGCATGGTCAGGTGGGCGCCCCAGTCGTGGCCGACGAGGTCGATCGGCCCGCCGACGGCGCGCAGCTCCTCGGCCAGCCAGGTCGCGTAGTCCTCCTTGCCGCGCATGTGCGCCGGTCGGGGGCTGCCGAAGCCGGGCAGGCGCAGCGCCACGCTGTCCTCGGGCAGGAGCGCGCGCAGGGGGTTCCAGACCGAGGGCGTCTCGGGGACTCCGTGGACGAACACGATGGTCATGACCACTCCTGGAGTAGAAGTTGATAATCTATCCACTTCAACGTAGCACGATAAGTCGATAACTTATCCATTTCGTGGACCGAGGAGGCCCCATGCGGGCGGACGCCGCGCGCAACAACCGCAGGATCTTCGAGGAGGCGAGCCGGGCGGTCGCCGCCGGGGAGACCGACCTCACGCTCAACGCGCTCGCCCGGCGCGCGGGCGTCGGAGTGGGGACGGTCTACCGCCTCTTCCCCACCCAGCGGGCGATGCTGGAGGCCGTGGTGGAGGACGCGGTGGACGAACTCCGCCGCCTGGCCGCCGAGGCCGAACGCGAACCGGACCCGCGCGGCGCGCTCGACGGCTTCCTCCGGGCGGCCCTGGACGAGGCGCTCGCCCGCCCCGGCCTGTTCACGGTCCTCATCGCCCTCGACGACGAGAGGGAGTCCCTGCGGCAGGCCAAGACCGAACTGGTCGGGGCGACCTCGCGCCTGCTCGGACGCGCCCACCCGCGACCGCCGCTGACCGGTGAGAACCTGCTGAAACTGCTGTGCGGCCTGATCCACGCGGTCAGCGAGCACCCGGCCGAACGGCGCCCCGCCGCCACCGGCGCCTACCTGAGCCTGCTCCGCAACGGCCTCATGCCCGAAGGCGCCGCCTGAGCGGTGCCGCGGTCCGTTCCGTGCGCCGGTGCGGGGGACTCCGCGCGCCCCCTTCCGGGCACACAGTGCCGTGGCCGCCCCCCGAGCGGGTCAGGCCTCCCCGCGCAGGCGGCGGACGGTTGCCCTGCGGCTGGTGGCTCCCCGTCGTTCCCTCCTTGCGGACGCGGGCCGGTCGGCCCCCTCCTCCCCGGGAACGACGATCGCGGGGGGACCGGGCAGCGGACGGCTCGCGCTCTCCTTCTCAATCACCCTGGGTGACGGCAGCGCGTGCCCTGCCCGTGTCGCCGTCCCGGTAGCGCGGTGGCGGCCAGAAGTCGAGTCCCTCCTGCGGGGTGCGCCGGATCCGAGGCGGGGCCCCGGCGTGTGCTCAGGCCGAGGAGGGTGTCTCCCGCGGGGCTCGGGGCGCGGCCCGGCGGGTGAGGCGGCGCAGCAGGTTCTCCGCCGGACCGCGGTAGCCGGCGCGCCGCATCAGCTCGGCGGCGGCCAGCGACGCCAGCCAGGTCGCGGCGGCCACCCCGAAGGCCCCGGCCAGCCCCAGCCGGTCCTGCCACCCCAGGCCAACCGGTGAGAAGACCGCGAGGAAGACCACGCTCTGGAGCAGGTAGAAGCTCAGGGAGCGCTGGCCCAGAGCCTGTACGGCGGTGGTCGCGACGCCGCGGGTGCGGGCCGCCCGGATCGCGGCCAGCGCGACGATCCCGGCCATCCCGACGCCGCCGAAGTAGCCCGTCAGGGGCTGGAGGAGGGCCGTGCCCCACTGCGCGGCGGCCGAGGGGGCGCTCCACGCGCCCGTCTGGACCAGGACCGAGGGCAGGGCCCCGGCGACGGAGACCGCCGTGGTGAGCATGACGACGCGCGTCAGGAAGGCGCGGTTGCGCTCGGGTTCCTCCAGGAGGCGGTGCCGCGCCGCCCACATGCCCGCGACCACCCCGGGTGCGACCAGGACCGTTCCGACGGCCAGGGCGAAGGGCGTGCCGGGTAGGCGCTCCAGGTAGAGCGCGCCGGGGTCGGATCCGGGCGGCGGGGCCACGGAGCCGATGTCGAAGGTGGAGACGCCCTGGGACAGGGCCAGTCCCAGGGGGATCGCCGAGAGCGCCGTGCCGGGGGCCAGGGCCAGGCCCGCGACCCACAGCAGGGTCGTCGAGCGCGCCCGCAGCAGGCCCACGAGCAGCAGGGAGGCGACGCCGTAGGCGGCGAGGATGTCGAGGGGGACCAGCAGCGTGTGGACCAGGCCGAAGGCCAGCAGCCACCAGCCCCTGCGGCGCAGCAGGGCGCGGACGCCGACCGGGTCGGCCCCGCCTGCGACCCGCCGGTCCAGCGTCTGCGCCAGGGCGTAACCGAACAGGAAGGCGAACATCGGGCGTGCGTGGTTGCCCACGAACAGCTCGTGGAGGATGAGCGCGGCACCGTTGGCCAGGGCGGGGCCGTGGTCGACGGCCAGGACGAACAGCGGGGCGTGGGCGCAGGCGATGGCCAGCAGCATGGCGCCTCTGGCCAGGTCCGGGGCGAGCGCACGGGGCGCGGGAGCGGTCACGGATCCTCCTCGGCGGGGGTGGTGTACATGCTATTACATGTAAAGCATGTATATCGTGTGCCCTGCGCTCGTGACCGCATTCGGACACGGCCCGCTTGGTACGCTGTGCGGAACACGTACGGGAAGGCGGTGGCGGGGTGGCTGCGGAGCAGGACGGCGCCTCCTACGGACCCGGCGGCCGGGGCTTCTACGGCGCGGTGACGGTCAGCGAACGCGGCCAGATCGCGATCCCGGCCAAGGCCCGCCGCGACCTGGGCATCTCCCCCGGCGACAAGCTGCTGGTCCTCGGCGATCCCCAGCAGGGGATCGCCCTCATGACGGTCGACCGGCTCATGGAGAACCTCCAGGGATCCTCGGCCCTGATGGATGTGCTGCGACAGCACATCCAGGACGACGGGGGGACCCCGCCCGGCGGGGCCGGATAGCGGCACCGAGGGACGCTGGCGGGGGAGACCCTGTTGTTCCGGCTCCCGCGGACTCCCCGGGGTCTGCTCCGCCCCACTGCGGATCGGAACCTGCGTGCGTGCCCTTCTTCCGGACACCCGGCGCCGCTTCCGCCGCGCACGGATCAGGCACCCCGTACGGGCGGGCGTGGCGCACGCCGACGGCGGAGGACGTCCGGAGCACCGCGCGGGCGCCGCCGACGGCAGCGCGTGCGCTGCCCGTGTCGCCGTCCCGGTAGCGTGGTGGCGGCCGAGAGGGGGGAGTCCATGCGCAGGGTGCTGGTCAGCGCCTGTCTGATGGGACGCCGGGTGCGCTATGACGGGCGTGCCAAACCGGTGGAGGACGGCGTGGTCGCACGCTGGCGAGCCGAGGGCCGCCTGGTGGTGCACTGCCCGGAGGTCGCGGGCGGGCTCCCGGTGCCCCGGCCGCCCGCCGAGATCGAGCCCGGAGCGACCGCCGCCGACGTGCTCGCGGGCCGCGCGCGCATCCTCACCCCCGAGGGTCGGGACGTGACCGCGCACTTCGTGGACGGCGCCCGGGCGGCGCTGGCCACCGCCCGCGCGCAGAGCGTGGCTGTGGCGGTACTCAAGGAGTCGAGCCCCTCCTGCGGGGTGCACCGGGTCTACGACGGCGCCTTCGGCGGGAACAGGGTGCCCGGCGAGGGGGTCACCGCGCGGCTGCTCGCGGACGGCGGCGTCGCGGTGTTCACCGAGGACGAGATCGCCGACGCCGCCGCGCGCCTGCGCGAGCTGGAAGGCGTCTGAGGGGCGGTGCCGGGACCCGGCCGGCGGAGGCGGGCCCCGGCACCGGCCGGGTCAGGAACGGACGACCTCGTAGCGCATGCACGCGAAGTCACCGGCGCGGTGCACGTCCATCACCCTCAGGTTCACGCGCCCGGCCAGCAGGGGCGAGCCCGCGCCCAGGGTGACCGGCGCGACCGACACGACCACCTCGTCCAGCAGGCCGAGCCGCGCCAGCTCCGCGGCGACACCGCCGCCGCCGACCACCCACACGTCGCGCCCCTCGGCCGCCTCGACCACCTCCGCGTGCAGATCGCGCAGCTCCTGGTCGGTGTCGGCGCTGGCGAAGCGCAGGTCGCCCTCGACCCTGGGCAGGTCGCGGTGGGTGAGTACCCAGGTGGGTGCCTGGTAGGGCCAGGGGTCGCCGCCCTCGTGCTTCAGGATCCACTCGTAGGTGCCCGCGCCGGACACGATCGCGCCCGCCTCGCGGACGAAGGCCTCCGTCTCGTTCAGGGCATCGCCCCCGTCGGCGGCGAACAGCCACTCCAAGGAGTGGTCCTCGGTGGCGATGAAACCGTCCAGGCTCGTCGCGGTGTTGTAGATCGTCCTGCTCATCGTGTACCTCCGTCGTGGTGTCGGTCCTGAAGCCATTCGATGGGGTCGCCGTGGTCCACCTCGATGCCCTCCGCGCGCAGCATGTGGCGCACGAGCTGCCTGCGGTGGGCGGAGAAGGTGAGCACGTGCGCGACGACGCTGCCCAGTACGAAGCTCTCGGGCGGGTCGCACAGGGCGTCGATCAGCCGGTCGCCCCAGGCGTCCCGGCGCCCGATGTCGTCGACCGCGGCGACCCAGCGGGCCCCCGCCCGCGTGTGCCGCTCCGCCAGCGCCTCCAAGTCGTCCGCGCCCCGTTCGGGCAGGTCGGCGCCGTCGATCGAGGCCAGCCACGCCTCCTTGGCCCGGACCAGGTGGTCCAGCACGGCGGCCACGGACTCCTCCGGCCCGTCCCACTCCAGGACGGTCCGCCCGGGCGAGCGCACCCGCCGGTAGGCCTCCTCGGACAGCCGTCCGGCGAGGCGGATCAGGTGGGCGGTGTCGTCCACGTCGTGGTGGACCTGGAGGGCGATCAGGTCCATGCCGGTCCGCTCCTTGGGTCTGTCCTCGATCCACAGGTGGATCGGCGGGTGGAAGTGGATGCCGTTGGGCGCGGAAAGCCACGTGCCGCTGCCCGCCGTGGTGGCGCTGGGCGGGTGCCCGAAGGCGCGTCCGAAGGCGCGCGTGAACCCCTCGACCGACTCGTATCCGGCAGCGAACGCGGCGTCGGTCACGCTGCTGCCCTGGCTGATCTGCCAGGCCGCGCGTTCCAGGAGCACCCGGCGGCGCAGCGCGACCGGTGACTCCCCGGTGTCGCGGGTGAGTCTGCGGGTGAAGTGGAACGGTGAGGCGAAGGCGTGGTCCGCCATGTCGGTGAGGCGGGTGTTCTCCTCGTCCAGGACCGCGTCGAGCAGTTCGCGCAGGCGGTCCCGGCCCGGGGTGGGCTCGGTCATGGCACCAGTATGTTCACCGGCGGCGCCCGGGCGCCTGACCGATCTTGCCCACCCGTACCGCCGCGCGGCCCGGGGCCGTCGGACTCCGTCTCCGGTGCGAGCGCCCCGGCGGATGCGGTAGAGTCTTCTGCGTCGGCGGGGCCGGAAAAGGTGACCGCTCGATGGACGGGACGTAGCGCAGTTTGGCAGCGCACTTGACTGGGGGTCAAGGGGTCGTGGGTTCAAATCCCGCCGTCCCGACAGAGGAATAGCAGGTCAGCGAGGGGTCCGCCGATAGGCGGGCCCCTTCCTGCGTTCCGGGGCCGGTGCCAGTGCGCGTACGGCCATCCGGCGGAGACCCGGCCGAGCCGGTTGACGCCCAGCAGCGCCGTGCCGTCGTCGGCGTAGTAGTGGCAGGCGAGGATGTCGTGGCCGGTGTCGGCGAAGACGTCCTGGTGGCCGGGGCCGTGCACGCCGCCGTGGCCGGACAGGACCTCGGTGCCGCCGCCCGCGGTCATGGCCCTTCCGGCGCGGTCGCGATAGGGGCCGGTGATGCTGGTGGAGCGGCCGACCATGATGCGGTGGGTGCTGTCCCCTCCTCGGCGGCACAGGCCGAAGGAGACGAACAGGCAGTCACCAGCCGTCGCGCTGGAAGAGGGTCGGCGTCTCGACGCCGCCCCCGCCGGTGCCCGCGACGCCCGCGGGGCCGCGCGCGCCGCCCTAACAGGGCGGCCCCAGACCCTTGACACACCGTTGCTTGTGCAAGATGGTTGCTTACCTTGATGGTTAATGTTTGGTTTCGTCGAAAAATGTGGGGAATGGTCCTCATGCGCACGGTGCACATGCGTGAACGGAGTAAGAACATGGGCGCACCCCGCCCTGAGGTGCGGACACGGTCGCCGGTTCGCGACACCGAGTCCTTCGTCGTCCGATATCCGGTGCCGGCCCGCGCGCATCACGTCCGAAGGTGTGAACGGGACCTCCGCGGAGGGGCCGCCGCGTCGAGAGGGGGCCAGCCGACGTGACCGTGCTAGCACAGGACTCCCTGCGGCTGGACGCCAACGCCATCGACTACACCCTGCTCGCGGTGTACTTCGCGTTCGTGCTGGGCATCGGCTTCATCGCCCGGCGTTCGGTCTCCAACAGCCTCGACTTCTTCCTGTCGGGGCGCTCCCTGCCCGCCTGGGTGACGGGTCTGGCCTTCATCGCGGCCAACCTCGGCGCCATCGAGATCATCGGCATGTCGGCCAACGGCGCCAACTACGGCATGCCGACCATGCACTACTTCTGGATCGGCGCCGTTCCGGCGATGCTGTTCCTGGGCCTGGTCATGATGCCGTTCTACTACGGCTCCAAGGTCCGCAGCGTCCCCGAGTTCATGCTCCGCCGCTTCGGCACCGCCGCCCACCTGCTCAACGGGATCAGCTTCGCGGTCGCCCAGATCCTGATCGCGGGCGTCAACCTCTTCCTGCTGGCGACGATCGTGGACGCGCTGCTGGGCTGGCCCCTGTGGCTGTCGCTCCTGGTGGCCGCCGCCATCGTCCTCAGCTACACCGCGCTGGGCGGGCTCTCCGCGGCCATCTACAACGAGGTGCTCCAGTTCTTCGTCATCGTCGCGGCGCTGCTGCCGCTGACCCTGGCGGGGCTGAACCGGGTCGGCGGCTGGTCGGGCCTGGTGGAGGAGGTCACCGCCTCCCCTCAGGGCGCCGAACAGCTCTCCGCCTGGCCGGGCAACGCGCTGACCGGTTTCGGCGACAGCTTCCTGAGCATCCTCGGCATCGTCTTCGGCCTCGGCTTCGTCCTCGCGTTCGGCTACTGGACGACGAACTTCGTCGAGGTGCAGCGCGCCATGGCCTCCAAGAGCATGTCGGCCGCGATGCGCACCCCCATCATCGGCGCCTTCCCCAAGCTGTTCATCCCGTTCATCGTCATCATCCCCGGGATGATCGCGGGCGTGAGCGTCTCGGAGATGGTCCAGCTCAAGGCCGGTGAGAACCCCGGCGTCGACTACAACGACGCGATCCTGCTCCTGATGCGCGACGTGCTGCCCAACGGTCTGCTGGGCGTGGCCCTGGCCGGTCTTCTCGCGTCGTTCATGGCCGGTATGGCCGCCAACCTCAGCTCGTTCAACACCGTGTTCACGTACGACATCTGGCAGGCCTACGTCGTCAAGAACCGGCCCGACTCCTACTACCTGGGCATGGGGCGGTGGGTCACGGTCGGCGCCACCGTCGGCGCCGTGGGCACGGCGTTCATCGCCTCGGGCTACTCCAACCTGATGGACTACCTGCAGCAGCTGTTCTCGTTCTTCAACGCGCCGCTGTTCGCCACGTTCATCCTCGGCATGTACTGGAAGCGGATGACGCCCCACGCCGGTTGGAGCGGCCTGGCGGCCGGAACCCTGGCCGCCGTGGGCGTGTTCCTACTCGCCGAGACCGGTGTGCTGGCCCTGTCGGCGCAGGGCGCGAGCTTCGTCGGCGCGGGCGCGGCCTTCGTGGTCGACATCCTCGTCAGCGTCGTGGTCACCGTGTTCACCCGGCCCAAGCCCGACTCCGAACTGGTGGGCCTGGTGCACTCGCTGACCCCGCGCGAGTCGCGCAAGGCCTCCACCACCGGTGAGGACTCGGGCTGGTACCGCCGACCGGGGCTGCTGGCCGGGATCGCCCTGGCACTCGTCATCGTCCTGAACATCATCTTCGCCTGAGCGACCCCGAGAGGTGCACCGTGCTGAGACAAGCTGGCAAGGAGGTCATCCGATGAGCGCTGACAGCCCCGGAACGGGGAAGGGCCGCACCGCCTCCCGGGTCTTCGACATCCGCACGATCATCGCGCTGCTGTTCGCGATCTACGGCGTCGTGCTGACGGTCATGGGGTTCTTCACCGCGCCGGAGGAGATCGAGCAGGGCGGCGCGAACCTGAACCTGTGGTCGGGCCTGGGCATGCTCGCCTTCGCCGTGTTCATGGGCGGCTGGGCCCTGGTCAAGCCGCTCAAGGCCCCCGAGGAGCCGGGTTCCGGCACCGGGGCCTGATCCGCGCGGTCACACGGGCCCCGGGCGCGCGACGCGCCCGGGGCCCCATGCGTCCGGGAACCCCCGCAGCAGGTCCCGCACCAGGTCGGGGCGTTCGTGCAGCGCGAGGTGCCCCGCGCCCCGGACGGTGTGGACGGCGGCGTCCAGGAAGAGCAGGGACGGGCTGTGCAGCAGGTCCGGGGAGAAGAAGGGGTCGTGCGACCCGGTGGCGACGCTGACCGGTGTCCGCCGCCAGTGGTGGAGGGCCTCCGCGCGCAGCGGCCGGGGCGGCAGCGCGTTGACCGCGCGGCAGGACCGGCCGACCAGGGTCGTCCACTCCAGCAGGGTGGTGTCCCGGGGCTCGGCCGCGCCGGGGCCGCACATGGCCCGCAGCAGCGCGGAGCTGGACCGGGCGCCGGGATGGAATCTCCAGCGCACCAGGGCGGCGGCCAGGGCGGTGCCGCCGGTCGCCGGTGTCAGGCCTCCGGGGTTGACCAGGCAGAGCCCGGCCACCAGGGGCCCGGGGGTGGCCGAGAGCGCGATGGCCGCGCCGATGCCGTGGCCCAGGACCAGGACCGGGCGGTCGGTGATCTGCGGCAGCACCTCGTCCAGCCAGCCGCCGTAGTACGCCGGGCGCTCGACCAGGGGCCTGACGCCGTCGCTGAGCCCGGGCTGTCCGGGCGGGTCGGCGATCAGGACGGGGCGGTCCCCGGACAGGACGCGGACGGCGTCCAGGAGCGTGGCCGTGCTCAGGACCGAACCGGGGAGCACGAGGACCGGGACGCCGGGGCCGCCGGAGGCGGTGAAGACGCGCGTGACGCCCAGGGAACAGGGGACGGTCGCGAGCGGGGTGAGCAGGGGCTGGGCGCTGAGCCTGTCCCAGCACCAGTCGTGGACGGCCTGCTTGGTGGTTCGGGAACGGTAGACGCGCTGCGCGGGGGAGGGGGCGGGGTGGTTCACGTTGCCTGGTTCCGTGGAGACGCCGGGTTGATGGACCCGACTGCCGACACACTAACTTCCGATCGTACGCTCCCGGACGGTGTTCGAACAGGGGGAGTGCGCGACCCCGTGCGTTCGCGCCGAGGGGGTTCGCGGGTCCGGTTCCGGGACGGGGGCACGGTCGCGGCGCGCGGGGCCCCGCGCGCCCGCTGGTTCCCGCCCTCGCCGGGGCGCGCGGACACCGCCGTTCGACCTGTAGCGCGCTACGGGTAGCAGCATGAGCGACATGACCGAGCTGCTGCTCCCGGACATCGCGGCCGACGTCCCGCCCGAGGGCCTGCCCATCGGCAGGGCCGCCGAGGCGTCCGCCGCCACGATCCGCCGTGCCCACGCCGTGCACCCCCTGGCAGCCGTGCAGTCTGAGTTCTCGCTCTTCGCCCGCGACGTCCTGCGCAACGGGGAGGAGGACGCGATGGACGAGTCGGGCATCGGACCGGTCGCCTTCTCCCCGCCCGGGCGCGGCTGCCTCACCGGTGGCATCCGCACCGTAGACGACCTGGCTCCCGAGGACGCGCGGCGCGGGCTGCCTCGGTTCCGTCCCGAGGCGATCGAGGCCAACCTGCGGCTCGTCGAGCGGCTGCGGGCAGTCGCGGAGGAGAAGGGCGCCACGCCCGCGCAGGTGGCGCTGGCGTGGGTGGCCGGTCAGGGCGTCGTACCCGTCCCCGGGACCCGGCGCCGGTCCCGGCTGGACGAGAACGTCGCCTCCCTCCGCGTCGAGCTGACCGGAGACGAGCGCGCACGCCTGGCCGAGGCCTGCCGGAGGATGAGGAGGTCACCGGTGGGCGAGACGCGCTGGGCGTTCCCGAGGGGACCGGCCGGTAGCGCCCCGGGTGACGCGGGCGCGGGGGCCGCAGCGGGTGGGCGACCCGGTGCGGCCCCCTGGCCGACCCGCGATCCGGGTCAGGAGCCGCGGAGCCAGTCCTCGTAGCGCGCGGTCGCGGTGGGCACGGAACCGTCACCGCTGACGACGCCGTCCGGGATGCCCGCGAACATCCCGGCGCCCTCGTCCGTGGTGACGGTGCGCCCGTCCGCGCGTGCGGCCAGGGTGATCTCCCCGAGCCGGTCGAGCCGGAACACCTCGGGCCCGGCGATGTCGCGCCGCCCGTTCAGCGGCTCCCCCTGCGCCGTCCGGGCGACCTCCGCCGCGACGTCTGCCGAGGCTATGGGCCGCATCAGGGTGGAGGGCAGGCGCACGGTGTCCCCGTCCGCGGTCAACGCCATGATCGAGTCCACGAACTCGAAGAACTGCGTGGCGCGCACGACGCTGTACGGCAGTCCGCTCTGCGCCAGTATCTCCTCCTGGGCCACCTTGGCCCGGTAGTAGCCCAGCCCGGGGACGCGGTCGACGCCGACGATGGACAGGACCACGTGGTGGCCCACGCCCGCCTCCCGCCCCGCGGCGGTCAGGTTCTCCGTCGACCGGGTGAAGAAGTCCAGCGCGGCCCCGTCCTCGAAGGAGGGCGAGTTGCTCACGTCCACGACCGCGTCCGCGCCCGCCAGGGCCCGCCCCACGCCCTCGCCGGTGAGCGCGTCGACGCCCGTCGACGGCGAGGCCGCGACCGCCTCGTGACCCGCCTTCCCGAGCAGGGAGACCACCTGCGAGCCGATGAGGCCCGTACCGCCGACGACCACGATCTTCATCGTTACCTCCTACGCCTGACAACCTGTGGCGGCCGGGGCGCGTGGGCCCCGGCCCGCCGTCCGGGCGGCCGCCGCGGGCGGGCGGCGGACCCCGCCGAGCCCGTCCCGGACGGCACGAGAGCGCCGCGTCCAGGGAGACCGGTGCGGCCCTCACACACCAGGACAGGGCAGCGCCCGCGTGTGTGACACCCCGGCCCGCCGCCGCTGGATCCCGGCCGCGTTCAGCCGGTCGGGGACCCGGCGGCCGGAGGTCTCCCGGAGGCCGACGGGCCCTCGTGGGGGCCGGGGACCCCCGCCGAGGAGCGCTGGAAGGAAGCGATCTTGTCCGGGTTCATCACCCACAGGAGCTGGTGGATGCCCTGCGCCGAGGCGTCGACGGAGAGCAGCGCGAAGGGCGTCCCGTTCCGCGACACCACGAGGCCCGGCCTGCCGTTCATCTCCGCGATCCCGGTGTGCGCACCCGGCCGCAATCGCGGGGCGAAGGCCTGGAGGAGTCCGGCCACGCGGTTCCTGCCGACGACGGGGACACGGGCGCTGCTGCGCGTCCTGCCCCCGCCGTCGGAGCGGCTGACCGCGTCCTCGGCGAGGATCTCCTCCAGGGCGGCCAGGTCCCCCGCCTGGGCGGCGCTGAGGAAGGCCCCCACCAGCCTCCGGTGCTCCCGCGGGTCCACCGGCTCCCTCCGGCCCTCTGACAGGTGCCCGCGCGCGCGGCTGACCAGCTTGCGGGCGTTGGCCTCGCTGGTCCGCACCACGGCGGCGATCCGGTCGTAGGGGTAGTCGAAGGCCTCGCGCAGGACGTAGGCGGCGCGCTCGGTGGGGGTGAGCCTCTCCATGAGCAGGAGGAGGGCGAGTCCGACCGCCGCGCCGCGCTCCGCGCCGACCCCGGGGTCGGCTCCGGTGTCCACGGGCTCGGGCGGCCACGGTCCCACGTAGGCCTCACGGCGGACCCGGGCCGACTTCAGGACGTTGACGGCCAGGCGCGTGGTGATCGTGGCCAGGAACGCGGCGGGGTCCTCCACGGCGCCGCGGTCCGTCCTCTGCCACCGCAGCCAGACCTCCTGGACCAGGTCCTCGGCCTCGGCCCGGCTGCCGAGCATCCGGTAGGCGATACCGAACAGGCGCGGGCGCACACCGGTGAAGGCCTGTGCGGCCTCCTCCAGGGGGCCGGGCTCCCGTGGGACGGCTGACTGCATGGGCGCGACCACCTTCACCGGTTCTGACCTGCTGCCCGGGCACGGGACACGCGCCCCTCGCCAACCTACCGGGGCACCGGCGGAGTGCCCGGCAGGCACGGTGGTCCCGCACGCCCCGGGGCAACCGGAGAACCCACGCGTTCTACGCATCTGGCGCCTCGTGCGTGTCCGTCTCGCACGGCCGGGACGTCCCACGTGCATCTAATGCCTCACGCTTCCCGTCCGCCCCGCGAACCCCGGGGCGGGTCAGATCCGCTTGGCCGCCGTGACCGCCGACGCCACGAGCACCACCGCCGCGAACCACAGCGCCCCGGGCGCGCCCACCGCGCCCGCGACCCCCGCGCCCACGGCAGGGATCCCGACCTGCCCGAGCCGGTTGCCCCAGATCCGCAGCGCCAGGGCGGCCCCGCGCGAGCCCTCCGGGGCTGCCGTGGCCACCGCCGACATGGTCAGCGGCTGCCCCAGGCCCAGCAGGAACCCCCCGACGGCCAGGACCGCCCCCAGCACGAACACGTCGCTGACAGGCAGGGCCACCGCCGCCATCGACAGGCCCGCGGCCCCGGCGCTGACCGCGATCAGCGTCTCGCGCGACCAGCGCCGCACCAGCCGGGACAGCACCAGGCGGGACAGCAGCGAGAACCCCGCGCGCAGGCTCAGCAGGACGCCGACCGTCATCGGCGGGATGCCCCGGTTCTCGGCGACCAGCGGCAGGTAGGCGGTCAGGATGTCCACGGCCGAGAGCAGCGCGAGGCTGGCGAACAGCCCCGAGGGCAGGCCCGGTCTGCGCAGCAGTTCCCGCGCGGGGGTCCTCTCCGAGCCCTTCCCGCGCGAGGGCGCGGGCATGCGCACCCGGACGAAGGCCAGGATCGGCACCAGCCCCAGGCCGCCGATCACCGCGGCCAGGAGCAGGGCGGCGGAGGTCGCCGACAGCAGCGCGTCCCCCGAGGCGTCGGCCAGCATCGCGCCCGACAGCAGGGGGCCCACGAGTTGGCCCAGGGAGGCCGCCGCGGTGAACCACCCGAAGTCGCGGTCCAGGTTCCCCGGCGCGGCCAGGCGTGCGATGAGCCCCTGACCCGCGACCATGCACAGCAGGTGGCCCATGCCCAGCACCGTGCTGGCCGCGGCGATCGCGAACAGGTCCGTGCCGTACGCCAGCAGCAGCGAGCCCGCGCCGAGCACCGCAGCGCCCAGGCCGACGATCCACGCCGTGCGCCGGGACCGGTCGGTCGCCCGCCCCAGCGGGACCGCCACCAGCAGGGGCAGCAGCGCGTAGGCGGCGGTGACCAGCCCGACCGCCACGGCGTCACCGCCCAGGGCGATCGTCCGGTACGAGACCAGGGGACGGGCGAGGTTGAGCGCGGTGTGGGTGCACATGACGCTCAGTAACAGCGGCCAGAGCCACGACGCCCCCCTGACGCGGCCTCTTCCCAACGTTCTCTCCCTCTCGTCCGCAGCTTTCCGTCCTACGCCGCGGCGGCCCGGGGGGCTGGGGGTTCCCCGGGGACGTCCGATGACGTGACCATTCGGTTCTACACGGTGTCCGCCCGGCTCCCGTCGGCCGGGGTCGCGGGCCGACGCCGGCCCCGCACCCGCTTGACCGCGAAGACCGCCACCGCGGCCAGGAGGATGGCGTACATGCCGACCGCGATGCCGCTGTCGAACAGGATCGACACGTCGGCCTGAACCGCTGCCCGCACGGCTCCACCAGCGAGAACGGCTGGCTGCGCCGGGTCCGCGCCGACTGGAGCCACTGCTTCCCCCACCTGCCCCGCCCGTCGGGCCGCCGCTATTCGGCTGCAAGATCTGCTTCCGGCTCCAACCAGCGCGGCCCTTCCGGGAGCCTTCCCGGAAGGGCCGCCGCGTTTCCGGCACTTCCTCCACTGCCTCGCGTCTTCCGCACGAGTTTCCGTACGGACTTCCGGGCCTGGGCTTGGGAGCCGTGCAGGTCCGGGTCCGGGCCGGGGGGCCAGGCGGAGCCGCAGGACCCGCGATCTACGCGCTGTACTGGTACGCCGGGTAGGTCAGGTAACCCCGGTCGCCGCCCTGGTAGTAGGTCGCCTCGTCCGCCGGCGCGATCGGCAGCCCGGTGCGCAGCCGTTCCACCAGGTCGGGGTTGGCGATGAACGAGCGGCCGAAGCTGATGAGGTCGGCCCCCAGTCCGAGCCAGTGGTCGGCTTCGGTCCGTCCGACCTGCTTGGGGCCCATGGGGAGCACCGGGTTCATGATGAGGGTGGTCGGCCAGGCGCGGCGCAGCTCCAGCAGCAGTTCCTCGTCTGCGGTGGCTTCGAGATGGACGTAGGCGACCCCGATCCGGGCCAGTTCGGCCAGCAGCGCGGTGTACAGCTCGAGCACGCCTGTCTCCTTGACCCCCCAGAACCCGGCGCCGGGGGAGAGGCGGATACCGGTGCGCTCGGGCCCCACGGCGTCGGCGGTGGCGGCGGTCGCCTCGACGGCGAACCTGATCCGGTTGGCCACCGAACCCCCGTAGGAGTCGGTGCGCAGGTTGGCGTTGTCCGAGAGGAACTGCGAGATCAGGTAGCCGTTGGCCCCGTGCAGTTCGACCCCGTCGAACCCGGCGGCGACCGCGCGGCGCGCCGCCCGGGCGTAGGACTCGGCCTGCTCGGGCACCTCGGCCTCCTCCAGCGCACGCGGCACCGGAACGGGCTGGGGACCGCTCGGCGTGAACACGTTTCCGACGGCCGCGACCGCCGAGGGGCCGACCGGCCGCGTTCCGGTGGTCTCGGGGTGCGAGACGCGTCCGCCGTGCATGATCTGGGCGAAGACGCGGCCGCCGTTGGCGTGCACGGCTTCGGTCACCGGCTTCCAGGAGGCGACCTGTTCGTCGGTGTGCAGGCCCGGCGTTCCCGGGTTGGACTGCCCCACCAGGCTCGGCTGCACCCCCTCGGAGACGATGAGCCCCGCGGTCGCGCGCTGGGCGTAGTACGCCGCCATGGACGGCGTCGCCAGTCCGCCCTCGGCGGCGCGGACGCGGGTCATCGGCGCCATCACGACCCGGTTGGGCAGGTGCAGGTCGGCGAGCCGGTAGGGCTGGAAAAGGCTGGTCACGACAGGTTCTCCTCCGTGGGCGGTGTGTCCCGGTCGGGTACGTCGACTACGCTAAAACCTGACACTGATGTGAGGGGCAAGCGGCTGTGTCGCAGGTCACGGGGGAGGAAGTCGTGCGCATCGGGGAACTCGCCAGGCGGACGGGTGCGAGCGTCCGGTCCCTGCGCTACTACGAGGAACAGGGGCTGCTCGCCAGCACCCGCAGCGCCAGCGGGCAACGGCACTACACCGAGGCCGCGGTCGAGCGCGTCGCCTTCGTCCAGCGGCTGTACGCCGCCGGGCTGTCCAGCCGCACCATCGCCGAGGTGCTCCCCTGCGCGGAGGCGCCCAGCGAGCGCAACTCCGACGCGGCGATCGAGCGGATGGCCCGGGAGCGCGACCGGCTCACCGGGCACATCGCCGAGCTGGTGCGCACGCGCGACGCGCTCGACGGCCAGATGGAAGCGGCCCTCGCCTACCGGGAGCGGCTCCGCTCCGGCGCCGTCGCCTGACGCGCCCCCGCCTTTTCCGTCCCGTCCCGGCCTTGTCGCGTCCCGCTCCGTCCGGGTCCGGCCCCATCGGTCGACGGCCGGGCCCGGACGGCGGTCAGCAGCGGTAGGTGGTGCCGTTGGCGGCGTTGCCCCAGTCGCAGGAGCTGATGGTGCCCGTGCTGGAGTTGTTGTCGGCGCTGCCCGGACGCTTCAGGCGCAGGTCGGGGTTGCGGCTGGTGCTGCTGTTGAGCAGGACGTGGCGGTCGTAGCCCCGGTAGATCTGGTGGTAGCCGTTGGAGTCGCGCCGGTGGGTGCCCCTTCCGGTGCGCACGTAGGCCGTCGCCCCCGCGGGCAGGTTGTAGGAGGGCAGGGGTCGCCCGTAGGTGTTGGTGGTGATGTCGGGGACGTACCCGCCCACGTTGACGGTGCGCGTGGTGACGTTCCTGATGAGGAAGTACTCCCCGTTGACGTTGCTGGAGGTGTCCGACCCGGCGGCGTTGGGGCGCACCTGGGTGACCATGAGCGCTCCGGTGGTGGAGGCGGCCTGTGCGGGGGCCGACAGCAGTGAGGCGGCGGTGACGGCGGCCGCGGTGATCGCGGCGGCGCGCAGGGCAAGACGTGGCATGGACGCTCCTGGGGGGCTGATGGAAGCGTCATCGTTGCAGGAGTCATGCCTCATGTGCGGTCTTTTGAAAGTATCTGGCCTGGTTTGGCCAACGTGTACACCGGTCCGGTCGTACCGCGTCCGAGGCCGTGTCGATCGGTGCCGTCGCCGAAGCAGCCGAGTCTCCGGCGCGGCGCCGGTCCGGGACCCCGCGCGGATCAGGGGAAGAGGACGCCTTCGAGCATGGCGACCAGTTCCTCGGCCGCCGCGAGCGGGTCGTAGTCGGGGTGGTCCAGGTGCTCGGCCACGATCGCGTCCATGCCGCCGCCGACGATCAGCGCCGTGGTGCGCAGGTCCGGCCCCTCCGTGCCCGAGTCCGCCCCGCGCGCCCGCCGGGCGGCCGCCATCAGGTCCGCCAGGGGGCGCCAGCGCTGGCTGGAGCGGCGGTCCTCGTCGCTCACCGCGGCGATGACCACCCGGGTGTGCCCCGGGTGGTCGCGCAGGTAGCCGACCATCGAGCGGATGTAGGCGGCGGGGGCCCGTTCGGCGCCGACGCTCTCCACAGCCCGGCCCACGTGCTCGACCAGGCCGCTGAGCGCGCTCTCGTGCGCCGCGCGCACCAGGGCGTCCTTGGAGCGGAAGTGGTACAGCACCGCCGCCTTGGTGATCCCCGCGGCCTCGGCGATGCGGGCCAGCGAGGTCGCCGCGTCCCCGTGTTCGGCGATGAGCCGGACCGTCACGTCGATGAGCTGCGCGCGCCTCGCCTGCTCGGTCAGGGTGGGTTTGCGGGAGCCGCGCTCCCGCCCCCGAGTCTGCCCTTCCGCCTGCTCGTGCCCCTGCTCGGGTTCCCGCGACCGTGGGTTCTCCCTTGTCATGACCCCAGAACTTACCGTATGGTCAGATTACTTACCAAACGGTTAGGGGTTGTCATGCGGAGGAAGAAGCGCAACCGGTGGACCATCGTGGCGTGCGCCGCGGTCGTCGCGGTGCTCCTCACCGCGGTCGCCCTGCGCACGCCCTCACCGGTGGGGCACTGGCGCTCGGCCGAGGGGCGGGACGCCTTCATGCGCGCCTACGGGGCCGCGATGGCCGATCTGCCCCGGCCCGACGCCGAGATCGACGTGCGCACCGACTACGGGATCGTGCGGATGTACCGCTTCGAGGGTGAGGGGGACCGGGAGGAACCGCTGGTCCTGCTGCCCGGCCGGGCGGCGCCCTCGCCGGTCTGGGCGGACAACCTGCCCTCCCTGCTGGAGGTCGGGGACGTCTACACTGTCGACCTGCTGGGCGAACCCGGGATGAGCGTGCAGGAGCGGCCCATCGAGGACGACGCCGACCAGGCGGTGTGGCTGCACCAGGCCCTGGACGGCCTCCCCGAGGAGGGGTTCCACCTGGTGGGGCTGTCGATCGGCGGCTGGACGGCGACCAACCTGACCGTCCGCGAACCCTCGCTGGTGGCCTCGGTGACGCTGGTCGACCCGGTGTTCGTCTTCGACGACATGCCCGCGGAGGCGGTCCTGCGCTCCCTGCCGGCCTCGCTGCCCTGGCTGCCGCGCTCCTGGCGCGACGGCTTCAACTCCTGGACCGCGGGCGGCGCTCCGGTGGAGGACGTTCCGGTCGCCCGGATGATCGAGTCCGCCATGCAGAACTACGCGCTCAAGCTGCCCCAGCCGGGCAGGATCGGCGAGGAGGCCCTCACGGGCCTGGACGTGCCCGTGCTGGCGCTCGTCGCCGGACGGTCGGTGATGCACGACCCCGACACCGCCGCGGCCACCGCCGAGCGCGCCCTGCCCCACGGCACGGTGGAGGTCTACCCGGAGGCCTCGCACGCGATCAACGGCGAGTACCCCGAGGAGCTGGCCGCCGACATCGCCGCCTTCCTGGAGGAGGCGGACCGGACCTGAACCGGGCGATGACCGGTCCCGGAGCCAGCAGCGCGCTTGTCCGGGGCCGATCGCGGGCACCACACGGACATGCCCGAACGCACCGAGGACGGACGCTACGTCGTGGTCTCCGGCCGCCGTTGGCGCGCGAGCGACCCGCAGTTGCCGGAACCGGTACGCGAGCGCCTGGTGAGACACCTGATGTCCGCGCGCAGGGACGTGGCCGCCGCGCTGCGCACCGGGGACACCGGCGCCGAGGGGCGTGCGCGCGCACGCGTGGCTCTGGCCAAGGAGGGTCTGGGCGAGCGCGGAACGCCCTGGTGGGAGCTGCCGGAGGCCGACCGCCGCCACCGCTGGGAGGACGCGCTGCGCCGCCTGGACCCCTGAGGTCCGGGGCCCGGACGGCCTTCGTGCCAGGAGATGATCCGCCGCCCTCCGGTGCCGGGGGCCGCAAGCCCTCCCCGGCTGGCCTGCCCCGGACGGCGGTCCGGTGCGTGTACGGGACCGCGGCCCCGTGCGCGCCTGGGCGGTCGGGGTCCCTCCGGGCGTGCGCTGAGGCCCCGGCCAGCGGGAGATCCGCTGACCGGGGCCTTTCCTGAGTCGGTCACGGTGCGGGTGCGGGTGCGGGGACCGAACCGTGGCGGGCGCCTCGGTCGCGTCGGCGCACCCGGACCGGGGCGCCGGTTACGGCGTGACCCGCTGGCCCCCGAAGGTCACGACCAGGGTGCCGTCGGCGGAGTGGGACCAGTCCAGGCCGCCGTCGTAGGAGGAGCACCGCGACCCGTTCGAGCCGGACCAGAACTGGTTGGAACCGTCGGCGTCGCCGATGGTCCGGTCGTTGGAACCGCTGTCGCACGAGGTGTTGCCGCGGAACACCGAGGAGCCGCCGTCGAAGTTGAAGTTGCGCTCCTCGTTGCCGATGCTGACGTTGTCCGAGACCGCCATCGAGCCGGTGTTCCTGTTGTAGGTGAACCCGTGCTTGCCGTTGTCGTAGGCGATGTTGCCCGTGATGGCGTGGTCGACCCCGATGTCCTCGCCGCCGAGCTTGAAGCCGTTGCGGTCGCCGTTCCCGGCCTCGGAGCCGTCGCTGAGGACGCCGTTCTCGTAGGCGAGGGAGTCCTCGATGGTCACCTCGCCGATGGGACCCGTCTCGCTCTTGGTGTAGAGGTCCCAGCCGTCGTCGATGTTGTTGTGGGCCACGGCGTAGCGGAAGACGTTGCCGGGGCCGGAGGTGAGCTTGGCGGCGAAGCCGTCGGCGTCCTCGCCGTCGGAGTCGGCGTTGTCGTGCGACTCCGCGCTCAGGATGAGGTTGTGGGCGGGCCAGTCGCTCTCGGGGGTGCTGGAGACGCGGCGCGAGAGCTGGAGGCCGGTGTCGCGGTTGAAGCGGGTCACCGTGCGCTCGATGACGTTGTGGCTGCCGCTGACGAAGATGCCGTTGTCCCCGGCGTGCTCGACGACGATGCCCTCGACGTGCCAGTACGACGCCTCCAGCGCCAGGCCGCGGTTGGTGGAGTCCTCGCTCTGGGCGGAGAAGTTCAGCACCGGTGTCTCGCCCGGGTAGGCGGACAGCTCCGTGCGGTCTCCGGAGGTGCCGTCCTCCCCCAGCGGGATGGTGACCGTGTCCGAGAAGGAGTAGGTCCCGCCGCGCATGTGGATCGTCCCGCCGGGCTCGATCCGGTCGATGGCCGAGGTGAGCGTGGTGGGGTCGGACTCGGTGCCGTCAGCGCCCGCGCTGCCGCCCGGAGCCACGTACAGCGCGTCCGAGGCCGGCGGGTTGTCGTCGTCGCCACCGCCGTCGTCACCGCCGCCGCCGTCGCCTCCGCCGCTCGTCTCCACGTCGAGGTAGTCGACGTTGGGCATGCCCTGTGAGCCGGTCGGGTCGAACCGGATCGTGTTGGCGCCCTCGTCCAGTCGGACGGTGAGCGTCTTGGTCGCCCACTCGTCCCAGTCGCCGGTGCCCTCGAAGGAGACCGACGCCGCCCGGGAGCCGTTCACGAGGACGTCGGCCGGGCGGGCGGAGGAGGTGCCGTTGGCGAAGCGCACGGTCAGCGTGGCCGTTCCCGGGGCGGAGGCGTTCACGCTGAACCGCACGTGGGCGCCCTCCTCGTTCTCGGTGTCGCAGAACCCGTCGCCGGAGTAGCCCGGCCACTCGGTCTCGATGCTGCCGTTGCAGGAGGCGGAGGAGTCCTCGGCCTCGTAACGGGTGGTGGCGGCTTGCGCCGCTGTGCCGGAAAGCGTGACGAGCGTGCCTGCCAGGAGGGCGGCGCACGCGAGGGCGGGTCTGGTCTTCATCGTTCGTCTCCGGGGGGTTGGTGCGGCTGACCATTGGGACGGTGAGCGGAAGGGACGGGAATGGGGGCC
>NZ_LEKI01000050.1:0-33670 GCF_001029525.1 Nocardiopsis sp. RV163
GGCGGTCGGCGGTGGGCGGGAGCCCGGACGGAGGGCCCGGGGGCCCCGCCTAGCGGAGCTCGCGTTCCCTGACGACGAGGAACGTGACCACCGCGCCGCCCAGGGCGAGGAGCGCCAGACCCAGGAACGTGGTGTGCATCGCGGAGGTCAGGCTGGCCGAGACGGCGTCCAGCGCGGTCGAGCGGTCCGCCTCGGCGAACTGGCCCAGCGCCGCTTCCAGTCGGCCCTGGGTGGCCTCGCCCGCCAGGGTCCGCTCCTGCTCGGGGTCGGCGAAGGGGAGGTCGAGCGTGTTCAGGGACAGGGTCGCCAGCACGGACCCGGCTCCGGCGATCGCCACGCTCTCCCCGGTGATGCGCATGGTGTTGAAGATGCCCGAGGCCATCCCGGCCCGCTCGACCTCCACTGAGCTGAGCGCCGCGTTGTCCATGACGCCGAAGGCGCTTCCCACCCCCGTGCCGAACAGGGCCAGGGGAGCGGCGAGCGCCGTCCAGTGCTGGCCCGGCTGGAGGGTCGTCAACCACAGGGAGCCGCCCGCGATGAGCAGGGAACTGGTGGCGAGCATGACCCGCAGGGGGAGCCTGGCGGCGAGCTGCCCGGCCAGCATCGGCAGGGCGAGCACCGGCAGGGTCAGGGGCAGGAGCAGGGCCCCGGCCTCGGCGGCGCCGAACCCGCCGACGCCCTGGAAGAAGGGCGGCAGGTAGACGAGCAGGACCACGAAGCCGAAGGTGATGGTGAAGGGCTGGCAGACGACCACGACGAACGTGGGCCGCCTGAACAGCGAGAGGTCGAACATCGGGCGCCGGACCCGTGACTCCACCGCGACGAAGGCCGCGAGGAAGACGAGGAACCCGACCGCCGATCCGATCGCGCTCGGGCTGAGCCAACCCGCCTCGGCGCCTTGGACGAAGGCGAGGGAGAGCAGGAACAGGCTGGTGCTGAAGGTCATGACGCCGCCCCAGTCCACCGAGGTGGAACCGGGGTCGCTCGACTCCCGGATCGAGCGGACCAGGAGCAGGACGACGGCGGCGAACACGAGGTTCATCAGGAACACCATGCGCCAGTCCAGGAAGTTGACCATCAGCCCGGCGACGAAGGGCCCCATGGCCAGTCCGAAGCCGAAGGAGGTTCCCAGGAGGCCGAAGGCCCGGGCCCGGGCCGCTCCCCGGAAGGAGTCGGCGAGGATCGCCGATCCGCTGGTCATGATGCCCGCGGCGCCGATGCCCTGGACCGCGCGGGCGACGTCGATGACGAGGATGTCGGAGGAGAGGCCGATCACCGTGGCCATCGCGGTGAAGACGACGAGGCCGATGACCAGGACCCGGCGCCTGCCGAAGCGGTCGGCGAGACCGCCGGCGGCGAGCATGAACGCCGCGAAGGTGACGTTGTAGGCGTTCTGGACCCACTGGGCCTCGCCGACGCTGGCGTTCAGGTCGGCCGCGAGCTGGGTGAGCGCCACGGCCGGAGCGGTGACGGCGAGCGGCAGCATCACGCTGGACAGAGCGACGGCGACGAGTGTGGCCACCGCCTGTCCCCTGGTCAACGGGGCGGGAGCGCTCCGCGCGCTCTGCCGGTCCGTTGCTTCTATCGCCATTCCCCTACCCCTTAATTCGCTTCCTTATAGCCATCCATTCGTGGATGAGCATAAGGTGTCTTATGCTCATCGTCAATCTTATAGAACTGGCCGTGTGTGCGGTGGGCGAACCAGGGCCACCCACCGCCACCCGTTCGATCGGAGCTCCCCGAAATGCAGCCGAACAGCGACGACACCGCTTCCACCCGCGCACACAGCGCCCCCGCCGACGTCCTCGTGGTCGGTGCCGGGCCCGTGGGCCTGACCGCCGCGTGCGAGCTTCTGAGACGAGGAGCACGCGTACGGCTCATCGACCGCGCCGAGTCCGCCTCCCCCTTCCCCAAGGCTTTGCTGCTCTGGCCGCGCACCCTCGACCTGCTGGACGACCTGGGCGCCCTGGAATCCACCCGGCGGGCGGGTATCGGCATCCGCAGGTTCCGCTACTACTCCTCCGGCGACCCGCTGGCCACGTTCACGTTCCCCGAGCACCTGGCCCCGGTGTGCCTGCCCCAGAACGAGACCGAGCGCGTGCTCACCGAGCGGCTGCACGCGCTCGGCGGGCGCATCGAACGGGGGGTGCGGCTGCTCGCCCTCGACGGGCTGGACTTCTCCGGAGACATCACCGCGACCGAGGGGGTGACCGCGATCCTCGAACACTCCGACGGGACCGTCGAGCGCTACCACGCGCCCTTCCTCATCGGCGCGGACGGCGCGGGAAGCGCGGTGCGCGCCCAGATCGGCACGGGCTTCGTCGGCAGCACCTACGAGTCGGCGTTCGCCCTCGTCGACTGCCGTATCGAGGGGGAGCTGCCCGCCGACGAGGCGCTCTACTACCAGTCGCCCCGGGGCGCCCTGGTGATCGTCGCCCTGCCCGACGGCGTCTTCCGGTTCTTCGCCAGCCTCCCGCCAGGGGAGAAGGCGGGGGTGGACCTGCTCCAGCGGATCACGGACGAACGGGGCCCGGGAGGCGTCCGGCTGGTCGACCCGGTGTGGGAGTCGGTGTTCCGCGTGCACCGGCGGCACGCCGACGACTTCCAGCGGGGCCGCGTCTTCCTCGCCGGGGACGCCGCGCACGTGCACAGCCCGGCCGGGGGCCAGGGCCTCAACACCGGGATGCAGGACGCGCAGAACCTGGCCTGGAAGCTGGCCGCTGTGACACGGGGCGAGGCCGGACCGGAACTGCTCTCCACCTACGGTCCCGAACGCAAGGACGTGGCGCGGCAGGTGGTGCGCGACACCGACGTCCAAACACGCGGGTGGATGCTCCAGCACCCCGTGCAGACGGCGGGCCGGGACGCGGCCTTCCGAATCCTGGAACCGGTCCTGGAACGCGGATACCTGCCCGTCATGGCGGGTTACCGGTTCCGCTACACACCCGCTCGCCTCACCCAGGAACCCACCTGGCCCTCCCTGTGCCGGGTCACCGGACGGCTGGCGGGCGCCGTCCGCACCGGCCACGCCCTCCCCCGCCCCCTAGCGGTGGACCTGGGCGTCGCCGGGCACGGGGAGGCCGAGAGCGGGCAGGGGGTCCGCGGGTGGACGCTCGCCGTCACACCCGGCCGCGGACGCACCCGCGACGGGGAGTCGCTCTCCGCGCTCGTCGCCGACAGGCCCCAGGTGCTGACGGTGGCGCTGAGCGCCGACCAGGCCTCGGAGCACCGGCTGTGCTCGGCACCGGGCTACCACCTGATCCGACCGGACGGCTACGTCGCCGCCCACGGGCACGCGCGGGACCACGCCCGCCTGAGGGTGGAACTGGCCGTGCACCTGGGGGCGGCGGACGGTCGGCGACACGCGCCCGGGGCCGCCGGCCAGGCCGCGCCGAGCCGGGCCTGAGATCCTCCTCCGCACGGCCCCCGGCGGTGCCGACGGCGCTCGGCACCGCCGGGGGCTCCAGCGCGGACCGGGTCCGACCGGCGGGGCCGCGACCCTCGGCGGTCGCCGAAGCGGCACGGTCGCACCGGGCCCCTCCCACGCGCACGCCGGGTCGTGCCGCAGCGCCTCCCCCGGCGCCGAGGCCGCCCCCTCATCCCGCCCGGCGAACGGGAGCGGTGAGCAAGGTCACCCGACCGTATCCGGCCACCGGGGAAACACGCTCCGGGGCATCTCCCAACGAGTGAACATGACCTGTGGTGATCGCGCGCTCACCAGCAGCGGAAATCTCCACCATGTTCCCCGATGAGGGAATCTGCTTTACTGTCCAACGGCCCCGGATCTGCAATGCCGACCACGAAGGCGTTTCCCGGGGAAGAATTAACAAGAATTCCACATTCATCAACGTCACCGCAGCCGTCCCAGGCGGGATGAATGAATCCCCAACATTCAGAGATGCGAGCACGAGAATGACGATGAATATCGGAGGAAAAGCGGAGGGGCCGCTCTCCCTGGCCCACGCGTTACAGCGCCTGGCGGGGATCCCGTCCATGAGGCGCAAGTACGGCCGTCACCTCGCGCTGGGGCGCAGGCCCCGCTTGGTGGACCTGCCTCCCCTCACCCGCGAGGAGCTCGGCGAGGCCGTCGACACGATGATGCGGGAGTCCCCGGCCGAACTCTCCCGGGCCTCGCTCCACCTCATGGGAGGAACAACGTCCACGAGCCGGTTGGGCGCGCTTCCCTCCGACCTCCACGTGGACGAGATCGCCCCCCACCTCCAGCCCTTCGCACCGGGCGACCTGGTCGCGAGCCTGAGCACCCCGTTCCACATGCGCGCGTCGCACGACCTGCACAACGCGCTCGCCGCTCGGGCCGGCGTCCCCACCCTGTCGCTCGACGCCCCGACGGACCAGATGATCGAGCCGTGCCTCGACCTCTTCGAGCGGCACGGGGTGAGCGCCTTCGCCGCCACCCTGGACACCGTCCAGCGCGTCCTGCGCTTCTGCGCCGCGTCCGGACGGCGCCTGGACTTCCTGCGCAAGGTGCTCTGGAGCGGACCGGCGGTGGACGCGGAAACGCGCTCGCTGATCCGCACGCACTTCCCCCACCTGCGCACATGGGCGCTGTTCGGGTCCGCGGAGACCTGGATCATCGGGCACAGCGGGCCCGACTGCGCGACCGACACCTTCCACCCGCTCCCCTACCAGTACACCGAGGTCGTCAACGGACGCATGCTCGTGACCGTCACGCACGGGAAGGCGGTCGTCCCCCTGCTGCGCTACGACACCGGCACCGGAGCCGAGTGGACGTCGTGCACCTGCGAACTGCGGGGCCGGGCCCTGCGGACCAACAGCCGCATAGACGCGCCCTACGGTCCGCTCAGCAGTCTGGTGGCCCCCGCCGACCTGGCGTCGCTCGCCCTCCAGCTCGACTCGGTCGAAGCCGCCCAGGTGGTCATGATCCGTCCGCACACCGAGAACGAGCGGCTGCGTCTGCGTGTACGGCTTCGCCCGGGGACGGAGCCGGATCTGTACACCGTCGAGTGGATCCGGCACCACGTGGTGTCCGGCTGCCTGGCTCTGGCGGAGGTCATCGAGGAGGCCCCCGAGACCTTCGAGGTGACCCTCTCCCGGCGGCTGCTGGACCAGTCCTCGGACGGCTCGGCCCCGACGATGGTGGTCCGCGCCGCGTCCCGGGGCCGCTGCTCCGCGTAACCCGTTCCCGCCGCCCGGCCCCGCACAGGGCCGGGCGGGAATTCACCGGCGCGGCGCGAGCGCGGCTCCCGCGGAATACGACGGGGCGGGGGCTGCCGCCTCAAGAAGGAATCCCCTCCGTTCCCCGGATGGGTGCGGCGGCCGGGAGGGCCGGACGCGTTCCTCTCCACACAACGGTTTCGGGGAACGGCGGAAAGCGCCGTACCGGTTCCGGACGCGCCCCGACCGCTCCGGCTCCCGCGGCTCCCCCGCCGGAGAAGGGCACCTCCCGGAACGGGCGCGGGCCCCCGCGTCGGCCCGCCCGCGCGCTCGGCGGGTCACCTCCCGCAGCGAGACCGCCGGTCCGCACCCGCTTAAACACAAGACACCGCATGGGGCACAGGCTTCACTTTCAGATAAGAGATCGTATACTCATTCCAGATCGAACAGACAGCAGACTTGGAAGAGGAACACTGCGATGTGCGGACCCCACGTGATCCACAAGGCCCGGAAGACGTTCATGACCGCATCGGGGCACGACCCGGAAACGCCGGGGAGCACGCTCACGGCGCAGCGGCCGGCGCCGCCCGCGCGCCCGACCGGCGCGGGCCTGGGCCGGAGGCGCGTGCTGACGGGTTCGGCCGCCGTCGGCGCCGTGCTCACCGGGATCGGCGCCCTCGGAGGGCCGGTGGAGTCCGCCCACGCCCAGACCATCGCCGGGATCAGCCCGTCGCGGCTGACGGTCACCGACCTGACCCACGTCCTCCACAACGACTTCCCGATCTACCGGCCCTACATCCTCGACCCGAACATCTTCCAGTTCGCGTCGATCGAGGAGGACGGCTTCAACGCGCTCAAACTGGAGATCGACGAGCACACCGGGACCCACTTCGACGCGCCTTGGCACTTCAACGACAGCGCTGACGCACTGCACACCCACGAGGTGGACCCGCGCGACCTGGTCTGTCCGCTCGTCGTCGTCCGCATCGCCGACCGCGCCGCGAGGCACTACGACGCCCAGGTCACCGTGGCGGACCTCCGCCGCTGGGAGCGGCGCCACGGCCGCATCCCCCGGGGCGCCCTGGTCGCCATGGACTCCGGATGGAGCGCACGGGTACTCCAGAGCGAGGAGGCGATGCTCAACCGCGACAGCGACGGCGTCGCCCACTTCCCCGGGTTCGACATCGAGGCGATCGACTGGCTGCTGAGCGCGCGGGACATCGCCGGGATCGCCGTGGACACCCCGAGCTTCGACTACGGGCCCGACTCCGCCTCCAACCCCGAGGCGCACGTGTTCCTCCTCGGGGAGAACAAGTACGCCGTCGAGATGGTCGCCCACCTGGAGACGGCTCCCGAGAGCGGCGCGATGGCGATCGTCGGCGTCGCCAACATCCGGGGCGGTTCCGGCGGCCCCGTACGCCTGCTGGCCCTCTCCTGAGGCGGCGGGGTCCGCGGGGCCCGGCGGCGGTACTGCGCCCCGGGACCCGAGCGCCCTTCCGGCGGGTCCCGGGCCCGGCCCGGGACCCGCGGACGTGCGACCGCCTTCCGCAGCTCAGCTCCACCCGTAGCGGGCCCGCAGGACGTCGGCGACCATCCAGAACAGCTCCTCGTCCATGACGGCCGCCTCCCGGCGGATGGCGTCCTCGTCGAACTCGAAGAGCCGGTCCACCCGCACGTAGGAGTCGCGCTGCTCCCGGTCCCAGGGGCCCGAGCCCACGGGCAGCCAGTCCTGGCGCTCCCACGCCTCGGGGCGCTGGGACGACAGCATCAGCCCGTGCAGCCGCCCTCCGCGGCGGCCGACGACCAGCAGCGGGCGGTCCTTGCCCCGCCCCGGGTCCTCCTCGTAGGGGACCCACGTCCACACGATCTCGCCCGCGTCGGCGAGTCCGTCGCGCTCGGGCGCGTAGACGAGCCTGGTGGCGCTGGCGGCGGTGGGGATCTCGCGGACCTCGCCCCGTTGGGGGTGGTCCTCGCTTCGGCGCGTCGTTCGTTCGCTCACGTCCGCATCCTAGGGCGTCCGCCCCGCCCGGGGGGCCTCACAGGTCCTGGACGGTGCCGATGATGCTCGCCCGCGCCCGACTCCCCTCGGGCACCGGGACCAGCGGGTAGACGTGGAAGGCCCCCTCCTCCTCGTGCAGGTCCACCTCTCCCCCGGCCCGCGCGACGAGCGCGCGCAGGCGCCTGGTGTCGGGCAGGAACACGTCGCGGGTGCCGATGTAGAGGTCCATGGGCGGCAGGCCGGAGAGCACGCCGTTGACGGGGCTGAGCCGGGGCAGGGACAGGTCGTCGCCGTCCGCCCACACCTTGGCGGCCTCCTTGAGGCCGACCGGGCTGAGCCAGGGGTCCCGGCCCTCCACCTCGGCGATGTCGGGGTTGGACATGGTCAGGTCCGCCCACGGCGAGACCAGGATGAGCCGCGCGGGCTGGGGCAGGCCCTCGTCGGGCAGCGTCTGCGCGAGGGCCAGCGCCAGGCCCGCCCCGGCCGAGTCCCCGGCGAACACCGTGCGCTCCGGCACGACGTGCTCCAGCAGGTCGCGGTACACGGTGTGGAGGAAGCCGAACGCCTCGCGGTAGGTGTGCTGGGGCGCCAGCCCGTAGATGGGCACCTCCACCCGGCAGCCAACGTCCGCCATGCGCGAGATCAGCACCCAGTGCCAAGGGGAGATCTCGCTGATGTAGGAGCCTCCGTGCACGTACAGGACGGCCTTGTCGGGTTCCCCCTCCCGGTCCCGGGCGAGGACCGTGTAGCTCGCGAAGCCCCCGACCTCCCGCCGGGTGGTCTCGTGGCGCTTGGCGACCCAGTGCGGCGGCTCGGGGTCGTCCTTGGCCTCGTCGATGCGCTCGCGCGCGCCCTCGACGGTCTCCATGGGGCGCTTGCGCGCCACCCGGAACGCCACCGCGAGCATTCTCGCCACCAGGCTAGGCATGGGTGCCTTCACTCTCCTCGGGGGATGTCCCCGACATTGCCGCACGGGTGTCGCGGCGGGACGGAACCGCGGCGGTCCGGGGGAACGCGGTCTAGAGCACGACCAGGTCGTCCCGGTGCACCAGCTCGCGCTCGTAGGAGGGGCCCATCTCGCGGGCCAGCCACCGTGTGGACCTGCCCATCAGGTCGGGCACCTCGGCGGCGTCGTAGTTGACCAGTCCGCGCGCGACGACGGAGCCGTCCTCGTCGCACAGGTCAACCGGGTCGCCCGCGTTGAAGTCGCCGGTCACCCTCACCACGCCGGCCGGGAGCAGGGACGCCTTCTCCCGCACCACCGCCGTGACCGCGCCGGGGTCCAGGACCAGGCTGCCCCGCCCCGCGGTGGCGTGCGCCAGCCAGAGCTGGCGGGCCGAGGGGCGCCGTCCGCGCCCCGGGGCGAACAGGGTGCCCGCGGGCCCGCCCTCCAGCGCCGTGCGGGCGTTCGCGGCGGAGGTCAGCAGGGTGTGCACGCCCGCCTCGGTGGCGATCCGCGCGGACGCCACCTTGGTGACCATCCCGCCGGTACCCACTCCCCGCCCGCCCGCGCTGCCGATGTCGATGCCGTCCAGGTCCGCCGGACCGCGTACGAGGCTGACCACCGACGCCCCCGGAGCGGAGGGGTTGCCGTCGTACAGGGCGTCAACGTCCGAGAGCAGCACCAGCGCGTCGGCGCGCATCAGGTGCGCCACCAGTGCCGCCAGGCGGTCGTTGTCGCCGAACCGCAGCTCGTGCGTGGCCACGGTGTCGTTCTCGTTGACGATGGGCAGGGCGCCGATGTCCAGCAGGCGGCGCAGTGTGCGCTGGGCGTTGCGGTGCTGCACCCGCCGCATCATGTCCTCGACCGTGAGCAGGACCTGCGCCGCGGTGAGGCCGTGCGCGGCCAGCTCGGCCGTGTACGCGGCCAGCAGAAGCCCTTGGCCCACGCTGGCGGCGGCCTGCTGGGAGGCCAGGTCGCGGGGCCTGCGGGCCATGCCGAGCGGGGTCATCCCGGCCGCGACCGCCCCGGAGGAGACCAGGATGACCTCCTGGCCCGAGGCCCGGCGGTCCGCCAGCACCCGGACCAGGTCGCGGATACGGCAGGAGTCGATCCGGCCGTCGGGTGTGGTCAGGGAGGACGATCCCACCTTGACCACGACCCGGCGCGCGGCGGCCACCGCCGCGCGCCCGGAGGCCTCCAGGGAGTCGGTCTGTTCGAGTCCTGCGCTGTGCACCGTGTGGGGCTTTCCATCCAGTGGCGCGGCACCGGGCGCCGCGCTCGTGCCTGTCGGCCGGGCCGTCGGTCCCCGCGCGGGTCAGCCCAGCCGGGCGTCGGACCCGCGCGGGCCGGACGGGACGACCTCGGCGTCCGTTGAGGGGTCCCAGTCGAAGACCACGGAGTCCTCCTCGGTGCCGATGTGCACTTCGGCGCCCTCGGTGGCGCCCGCCTTGGCCAGCTGCTCCTCGATGCCGATGCGGTTGAGCCGCTCGGCGAGGTAGCCGACGGCCTCGTCGTTGGAGAAGTCTGTCTGGCGCACCCAGCGGGCGGGCTTGTCACCGCGCACCTGGAAGGCGTTGCCGCCCAGCGGCACCACCTGGAAGGGCGCGTCGCCGATGGCCTGGGGACGGATCACCACCCGGGTGGGCTCCGCGGGCGGCGCGGCCTCGCGGGCCGCGGCCACCTGCTCGCCCAGGGCGAAGGACAGTTCGCGCAGCCCCTCGCGGGAGGCCGCGGAGACCTCCAGGACGCGGTAGCCGCGCTCGACCAGCATCGGGGTGACCATCTCGGCGAGCTCGCGCGCCTCGGGGACGTCCACCTTGTTCAGGGCGACCAGGCGCGGCCGGTCGGACAGGTCCACGCCGGTGCTGCGGCCGTAGGCGGACAGCTCCGCCTCCAGTGCCTCCAGGTCGCTGACCGGGTCTCGGCCCTGCTCGTAGGTGGCGCAGTCCAGCACGTGCAGGAGGGTGGAGCAGCGCTCGACGTGGCGCAGGAACTCCAGGCCCAGCCCCTTGCCGTCGCTGGCCCCCGGGATGAGGCCGGGCACGTCGGCGATGACGTACTGGACGTTGCCCGCCTCCACCACACCCAGGTTGGGCACCAGGGTGGTGAACGGGTAGTCGGCGATCTTGGGGCGGGCCGCGGACATGGCGGCGATCAGGGAGGACTTGCCCGCGCTGGGGAAGCCCACCAGGCCGACGTCGGCGATGGTCTTCATCTCCAGGCGCACGTCGAAGCCCTGGCCCTCCTCGCCCTTGAGCGCGAAGCCGGGGGCCTTGCGCCGCTTGGTGGCCAGAGCGGCGTTGCCCAGGCCTCCGTGGCCGCCCTCGGCGAGCACCAGACGGGTGCCGTGGCCGACCAGGTCGGCGACGACCTCACCGTCCATACGGCTGACCACGGTGCCGTCGGGCACCTTGAGGACGAGGTCCTCGCCCTTGGCCCCGGCGCGGTGACCGCCCTGGCCGGGCGTGCCGTTGCTGGCGGCGCGGTGCGGGCGGCGCTGGTAGTCCAGCAGGGTCGCGGTCTGGGTGTCGACCTCCAGGACGACGTCCCCGCCGTGGCCGCCGTTGCCGCCGTCCGGACCGCCCAGCGGCTTGAACTTCTCACGGTGCACGGAGGCGCAGCCATGCCCGCCGTTCCCGGCCTTGACGTGCAAGACCGCCTCGTCGACGAAGTCAGGCATAGCTCTCCCCGTTACTCTCCGGCCCCCGAGCGGGGGCCTGGACACACACGCGTCGTCCAGTGACAACGCGAGAGGCGGGCCAGTGTTCCCTGGCCCGCCCTGTACAACGTCCGCGCGCGTGCCTACTCGGCGGCGGCGGGAACGATGTTGACGGCCTTGCGGCCGCGGAAGCTGGCGAACTTGACCTCGCCGGCCACCAGCGCGAACAGCGTGTCGTCGCCACCGCGGCCGACGTTGGCGCCGGGGTGGAACTTGGTGCCGCGCTGACGGATCAGGATCTCACCAGCCGAGACGCTCTGGCCGCCGAAGCGCTTGACGCCGAGGCGCTTGGCGTTCGAGTCGCGACCGTTACGGCTGGACGAAGCGCCCTTCTTGTGTGCCATTTCTTCCAGGCCTCCTACTTCGCCGCGATGCCGGTGACGCGCACCTGGGTGTGCTTCTGGCGGTGACCCTGGCGCTTCTTGTAACCGGTCTTGTTCTTGTACTTCAGGATGTTGATCTTGGGGCCCTTGGTCTCACCGAGGACCTCGGCGCTGACCGTGTAGCCGCTCAGCTTGTCGGCGTCGCTGATGACGTTGTCACCGTCGACGACGAGGATGGGCTGCCATGTGATGGTGGCGCCGGTCTCGTCGGAGACCTTGTCGATGTTCAGGACGTCATCGACAGACACCTTCTCCTGTCGGCCGCCCGCTCGCACGATCGCGTACACCGGGTAACTCTCTTCCTGCTCGCTCAACGAATAATGCTCGGGACCATCCCCGAGACTTGAGCCCGGGGTCCGGGTCCGACCGCACCTGTGCCCAGGTCGGCCGGGAGGCCCATCCCCGTGTGGGCGGGGAGGCGCCTCGTTCCACGATCCACTGATCGCCTGTAGCGGGGCGCGGGGATCCGAGGGAAACAAACCCTGCGTGGAGAGCACTTCGGTGTCGGGGCGCGCGATTGTGGTGGCATAGCGCGCCGACGCACCGTCCCTCAGATTACCATCGGCCCGCCACGGGCCTGTACACGTGCCGTGGTCCGGACCGGGCTGGCGCCGGTCCGGACCACGGCGGGGCTACCGCCCCTGAATCAGCCCGCGTCCACGGCGGTCGGCGGGGTGGCCGCCGCCCTGGTGCGCCGGGTCCGGCGACGCTTGGGCCGCTCGGCGGCCTCGTCGTCACCGGCCTCGGCGGGCGTCTCGGCGGCGTTCGCGTCCGCCTCGGCGGGGACGCTCTCACCGCCCGCGGCCTCGGCCTCACCGGTGTCGGCCGCCGCGCGGGCGGTACGACGGGTGGTGCGCCGGGCGCGGGTCTTCTTGACCGGGGCCTCCTCGGGTGCCTCCGCGGCCTGCTCGGGCTCCGCGGCCTCAGGAGCCTCAGGGGCCTCCTCAGTGGCGGTGATCTCCTCCTGCTCCTTCGCCTCGGCCTCGGCCTTGCGGGAGCGGGAGGCCCGCTTACGGGTCTTCTTGGCGGGCTCCGGGGGCTCGGAGGCCTCCTCGGTCCGCGCCGCGTCCGCCTCGGCGGACCCGTCGGCGTCACCGCCCGCCTTCTCGGCCCTCTCCGGCCTGTCGGCCCCGTCGGCCTTCCCGGACTTGCCGGAGGAGGGCTTCTCGGCCTTCTCCGGCTTCTCGGCGGCCTGGTCCGGCTCGCCCTTGCCCTTCTTCTTCTTGCGGCCGCTGCCGTTGCCGCCGCCCTTGCTCTCGACCGGATCGCTGGCGACCACCAGGCCGCGGCCGTTGCAGTGCTCGCAGCTGTGCGAGAAGGCCTCCAGCAGGCCCTGGCCGACCCGTTTGCGGGTCATCTGGACCAGGCCCAGCGAGGTCACCTCGGCCACCTGGTGCTTGGTGCGGTCGCGCGAGAGGCACTCCAGCATGCGCCGCAGCACCAGGTCGCGGTTGGACTCCAGGACCATGTCGATGAAGTCGATGACGATGATGCCGCCGATGTCGCGCAACCGGAGCTGGCGGACGATCTCCTCGGCCGCCTCCAGGTTGTTCTTGGTGACCGTCTCCTCCAGGTTGCCGCCCTGGCCGGTGAACTTGCCGGTGTTGACGTCGACCACGGTCATGGCCTCGGTGCGGTCGATGACCAGCGAGCCGCCGCTGGGCAGCCAGACCTTGCGCTCCAGGGCCTTGTTGATCTGCTCGTCGACGCGGTAGGCGGCGAAGACGTCGCGGTCCTCGTTCCAGTGCGAGAGGCGCTCGGAGAGGTTGGGGGCCACGTAGTCCACGTACTCGTGGACGGTGGTCCACGCCTCCTCACCGGACACCACGAGGCTGGAGAAGTCCTCGTTGAACACGTCGCGCACGACCCGCACCGTCAGGTCGGGCTCGCTGTTGAGCAGCGAGGGGGCGTTGGCCGACTTGGACTTGCGCTTGATGGAGTCCCACTGCTTGGCGAGACGGGTGATGTCGCGCTCCAACTCCTCCTCGCTGGCGCCCTCGGCGGCCGTGCGCACGATGACTCCCGCGCCGGAGGGCATGACCTTCTTGAGGATCTGCTTGAGGCGCGCGCGCTCCTTGTCGGGGAGCTTGCGGCTGATGCCGGTCATCGAGCCGCCGGGCACGTACACGAGGTAGCGGCCGGGCAGGCTGATCTGGCTGGTCAGTCGGGCGCCCTTGTGGCCTACGGGGTCCTTGGTGACCTGCACCAGGACCGACTGGCCGGACTTGAGCACCGACTCGATGCGCTTGGGCTGGCCGTCCAGGCCGAAGGAGTCCCAGTTCACCTCGCCCGCGTACAGGACGGCGTTGCGGCCCTTGCCGATGTCGACGAAAGCGGCCTCCATCGAGGGCAGCACGTTCTGCACCCGGCCCAGGTACACGTTGCCCACGTAGGAGCGGTGCGTGGCCCGGTCGACGTAGTGCTCGACGAGGATGTCGTCCTCGAGGACGGCGATCTGGGTGCGGTCCTCGACGCGGCGCACCACCAGGTCCCGCTTGACCGACTCGCGCCGGGCCAGGAACTCGGACTCGGTGACGATGGGGGCGCGGCGGCGGCCCTGCTCACGGCCCTCGCGGCGGCGCTGCTTCTTGGCCTCCAGCCGGGTGGAGCCGCGGACCGCCTGGACCTCGTCCTCGATCGGCTTCTCCTGGCGGGGCTCGCGCACCCGGACCACGGTGTTGGGCGGGTCGTCCGAGGTGGCCTCGGGGCCGTCTCCCCCGCCGGAGCGGCGGCGACGGCGGCGACGGCGGCGGCTGCTTCGGTCGTCGGACTCGGCGGCCTCGTCGGCAGCGCCGTCATCCTCGCCCCGGTCCCTGTCGCCGCGCTGCTCCGCCTTGTCCTCGGCTGGCTCAGGGGCGTCGGCGGCCTCGTCCTCGTCCGCGCGGGAGCGGCCGCGTCCCCGGCCTCCGCGACGGCGGCGACGGCGGCTGGGGCGGTCGTCGTCCCCGTCGCCGGTCTCCTCCGCGCCGGTGGCCTGGGCGGTCTCCTCCTCGGGCTCCTCGTGACCGTGCTCGTCGGCCTCCGCCGGGGCGGTGCCGCGGACGGGTACGGGGGCTGCGCTGGCCACCGGGGGCTGGAAGAGCATGGAGGGGGCCTGGAAGACGTTGCCGCCGCCCGCCTCCACGGTCTCCTCGTCCTGGGCGGGCTCTCCGGCCGCCTCGGAGCGCGCGGGCCCGGCGGTCTCCGCGGCCGCGGCGGAGCGGGCGCGCGAACGGCCGCGGCTCCCGGCCGCGGAGGGGGCGGTGTCCTCCGAGGCGGGGACGGAGGCGCGCGAGCGGCGCGGAGCCGCGCCCTCGTCGGGGCGGCCCGCGGCGCGCACGGTGCGCCTGCGCGATGTCGCGGCCACCGAGGTCTTGACCGTGCCCCCCTCACCGGAACCGGCGAGGGAGGTGACGGGCGCGGAGGGAGGAGTGAAGACGTCGTCGGGTTCGGGGGGCGGCCCGGCGGCGCGGCGGACGCCCTTGGCGGGCGCGGGTGTGGTCACGCGCACCTCACCGCCCCCCGCGGGGGGCGCCGCAGCCGAGTCGTTGGCTGTTTCAGTTGTACCCGCGGTGCCGTCGGCACCGTTGTTGGGCTCGTTGTCGAGCATCCGGGCGGTCTCCCGTCAGAGTCCTCGGGCGCGCCGCGACCTCTCGGTCGGCGGCGCGGCTCACGAGAACTGTCGTCGCTGTGTCAGCGCCGGCGGCGCCGGGGCGCCGTCGGGGCAAAGTCCTGTGGTGTCGCCCATGTTCCCCGCTTCGGGGCCGCTCATCCGCGCGGTCCCGCCATGGGCGTTGACGGCCGTGGTGCGTCTTCGCGCCGCTCCTCCGCGTTGTCGTCCGCGGGTCCGGAGCTCGTGTGGGCTTCGGGCCGGTCCTGGGAGAGCGGGTCCGCGATCGCACCTGTCGTCTCGTCCAGCGGCCCCTGCGCCAGCCGGGTCATCATCGGAGATGACGGCGGCGCGAGGTCGGCCACGTGGCGAAGTCCGGTCAGCACGTCGTCCGGTCGAACAGCAGGTGTCGTGTGCCGTACGACCATCCGAAGTATGGCATATGTCGTGTGATGTTCCTCTGGGGCGCGCCCGAGGGGGTCAGCGCACACGTCGATGCGGACCACCGCCGGCCGGGTGTCGAAGCGGCGGCGGCCCTTCTTCGTCATCCGCTCCACCTCGACGCTGTCGGCGGCCAGATAGGCGGCCACCGCCCCTGCGGCGTCGTCGGGGTCGACGCCCTCCATCTCCACACGCCATTCGGAGGCCTGGAGCCGGTCGGCCAGCCCGGGATGTCGGGCCTCGACGACCTCGACGACGTCGATGCCCTGGGGCATGGCCGCGTCGATGTCGGCTCGGACCCTCTCGGGCGGACAGTGCTCGGCCAGAGTGAGTTCAAGGTACTCCGCCTCGCTGGCGACCCCGGTGGGGGCCGCGCCGGTGTAGGAGACCTTGGGGTGAGGCGAGAAGCCAGCGGAGAAAGCCACGGGCACGGAGGCCCTGCGCAGGGCGCGCTCCAGAGCCCGGGCGATGTCGCGGTGGCTGGCGAACCTCATGCGGCCGCGCTTGGCGTAGTGGACGCGAAGCCGTTGTCCGGGTTTGGCGGTGGAGGGTGAGGTGGTGCCCTCGGATGCGGGGGGCAGCTCAACTCCTTTCCTCATGCCCCCTGGTGTGGTCGGCGGGGCGACCTGAAGGGGCTGTTCCTCGTCCTGTTCAGCGTACGGTGCGCCGTGGTGCACATGCGCCAGCAGGACTACGCATACCGGTATCTCCCCCACTGACCTGGGGTCGAAAAGTCCCCGAGCGGTCGGAGCGGACACCGGAGCCGTCTTCACCACCAGAACACGGGGTTCGCCGAAAAAAATCCGAAGAAAATCTGGATCCGATGGCAACCCCCCGCGTAACCCGCGAGTCCTATTACACGTACGGCCCGGCGCGAGCGGGGCGCCGGGCCGTACGCCTTCCTCCCCCGGGCCGCTCCCCCAAGGGTCGAGCGGGCGCCCGGAGCGCGAAATCCTACTTCACCCCTTCACGGGGCACATGAGCCGACCCCCGCCCGGCACGGAAGCCAGAACCCCTGACCACACCGACGACCGGTGGAACCGGGGGTTCCTCCGTGTCCGGCGCCGCCCTGAAATCCCCCGGCCCGCGCGGCACACCGCCGCGGCCGGAGCCCTCCGATCGCGGGGCGGGGTCCGTCCCGCGACCGGAGCCCGGCCGGCTAGACCACGTTGAGCGGCAGCAGCGGGCGGCCCTCCGCCGGGGCGTTGATCTGGATCTCGGTGCCCATGCTCGGGCAGACACCGCAGTCGTAGCAGGGGTTCCAGCGGCAGTCATCCACCTCCAGCGACTCCTCGCCGTACAGCGAGTCCTGCCAGTCCTGCCACAGCCACGACCGGTCCAGGCCCGCGTCCAGGTGGTCCCACGGCAGGACCTCCTCCTCGTCGCGCTCGCGGGTGGTGAACCAGTCCACGTCCACCGGGAGGTCGGCCAGGGCGGCCTCGGCGGCCCCGGACCACCGGTCGTAGGAGAAGTGCTCGCTCCAGCCGTCGAACCGGCCCCCCGAGCGCCACACCTCCTCGATCACCCGTCCGACCCTGCGGTCCCCCCGGGAGAGCAGGCCCTCGATGATGGAGGGGCGGCCCTCGTGGTAGCGCAGACCGATCGACTTGCCGTACTTGCGGTCGCCCCGCAGCCTGTCGCGCAGCTTGCGCAGCCGGGCGTCGACGGCCTCGTGCGAGGTCTGCGCCGCCCACTGGAACGGGGTCTGCGGCTTGGGCACGAAGCCGCCGATGGACACCGTGCAGCGGATGTCCTTGCGCCCGGTCACCTCACGGCCGGTCCGGATCACCTCGGTGGCCAGGTCGGCGATGGCCATGACGTCCTCGTCCTCCTCGGTGGGCAGGCCGCACATGAAGTACAGCTTCACCTGCCGCCACCCGGCCGCGTACGCGGCGGTGACGGTGCGGATGAGGTCCTCCTCGGTGACCATCTTGTTGATCACCCGGCGCATCCGCTCGCTGCCGCCCTCCGGCGCGAACGTCAGACCGGAGCGGCGCCCGTTGCGGGTCAGTTCGTTGGCCAGGTCGATGTTGAACGCGTCCACGCGGGTGGAGGGCAGGGACAGGCCGGTGTTGGTGCCCTCGTAGCGGTCGGCGAGCCCCTTGGCGATCTGCCCGATCTCGCTGTGGTCCGCGCTGGACAGCGACAGCAGCCCCACCTCCTGGAAGCCGGAGGCCCCGACGCCGTCCTCGACCATCTTCGTGACGGTCTCCTTGTTGCGCTCGCGCACCGGCCGGGTGATCATCCCCGCCTGGCAGAACCGGCAGCCGCGCGTGCAGCCGCGGAAGATCTCCACGCTGTAGCGCTCGTGCACGGACTCGGCGGTCGGCACGATCGGCTTCTTGGGGTAGGGCCACTGGTCCAGGTCCATCACGGTGTGCTTCTGCACCGTGCCGGGCACCCCGGGCCGGTTGGGCGTGTAGGAGGCGATCCTCCCGTCCTCGTGGTAGGCCACGTCGAAGAAGCGGGGCACGTACACGCCGCCGGTCGCGGCCAGGCGCAGCAGCAGGCCGTCGCGCCCTCCGGGCTCGCCCTCATCCTTGAACTCACGGATGATCTCGGTGATGGCGAGGGTGATCTCCTCCCCGTCGCCCAGGACCACCGCGTCCAGGAAGTCGGCGATCGGCTCGGGGTTGAAGGCCGAGTGCCCGCCCGCCAGCACGACCGGGTGGTCGGCGGTGCGGTCGGCCGCGCGCAGCGGTATGCCCGCCAGGTCCAGCGCGGTGAGCATGTTGGTGTAGCCCATTTCGCTGGCGAAGCTCAGCCCGAGCACGTCGAAGGCGGCCAGCGGCCGGTGCGAGTCCACGGTGAAGTGGGGCACGCCGTGCTCGCGCATGAGCTTCTCCAGGTCCGGCCACACCGCGTAGGCGCGCTCGGCCAGCACGCCCTCGCGCTCGTTGAGGACCTCGTACAGGATCTGGACGCCCTGGTTGGGCACTCCCACCTCGTAGGCGTCCGGGTACATCAGCGCCCAGCGAACCCGGGTCTCGTCCCATTCCTTGACCACGGAGTTGAGCTCGCCACCGACGTACTGGATGGGCTTGGCCACCTGCGTCAGCAGGGGTTCCAGCCGCGGGAAGAGGCTTTCGACGGACATGGTGTGGGCCTTCGTTCGGCGGACATCGTGTCGGGTGTGCGTGGACCCCGCCGTCGCGGGGGCCGGCGCGGTGACGCGTGGAGCGCGCCCGCGCGGATGTTCCCAGGCTACCGGCGCCACGGGCTCCGGGCCGCTCCGTCCACGGGCCCGGTCGGGGCCCGACCCGAGCCGGCCCCCCGCACGGCGGCGGGGCCGGCACCGGCGCCTGCGCCGTGCCCGCCCCGCCGGTGTCGTGGTCCGTGCCCCTAGGCGAAGCCCCGGTCCCGGGAGTCGACGCCCAGCACCAGCCCCAGGGCGACCATGTTGGCCACGACCGCGGTGCCGCCGTAGGACACGAACGGCAGCGGCAGACCCGTCACCGGTACGACCCCCAGCCCCATCCCGATGTTGATGAAGGCCTGGAACCCGAACCAGGCGACAACGCCCACGCACAGCAGACGCGGGTAGGGCTGCTCGCACCCCCGGGCGACGCGCAGGATCCGCCACAGGATCAGCGCGAACAGGCCGATGACCACCACCGACCCCACGAACCCCAGTTCCTCGCCCGCCACCGTGAAGATGAAGTCGGTGTGCTGCTCGGGCACGAACTGCCCGTGCGTCTGCTCGCCCTGGAACAGCCCGGTGCCGTTGAACCCGCCGGACCCCACCGCGATCAGCGCCTGGTTGGAGTTGTACCCCGCGCCCTGCGGATCGGCGGTCGGGTCCATCAGGGTGGCGATACGGTCCAGTTGGTAGGGCTCCAGCAGGTCGAACCACCACACGCACAGCGCGCCGAACACCCCGCACGCCAGCATGCCGGCCACCCACACGATCGGGGCGCCCGAAAGCGTGAGCATGCCCAGGAAGATCGTGACGAGCACCAGCGTGGTGCCCAGGTCCGGCTGCGCCATCACCAGTGCCAGCGGCACCGCGAGGACTACGAGGCAGAACACCACGTCCCGCGTCATCGGCCGGGCCTCGCCGTCGCGGGGCTCCCCCAGCAGCGTGGCCAGGACCAGGACCAGACCGACCTTGGACAGCTCACTGGGCTGGAACTGGAAGCCGCCGACCACGATCCAGCCGCGCGACCCGTTGATCACCTCGCCGAGCGGGGTGAGCACCAGGACCAGCGCGACCACCGTGACCAGGTAGACGATCGGCGCGTACGCGCGGATCGTGCGGTGGTCCACCGAGGCGACCAGAAGGCACAGCGCCCACGCCACCAGCAGGTGGAGCAGGTGGCGGCCCAGGTGTCCGGTGGACTCCAGCGGGTCGCTGCCGTCGCCCGGGACGGTCGCCGACCACACCAGCAGCGTACCGATGGCGCACAGGGCCGCCACCGACACGACCAGCGTCCAGTCCAGCCGGCGCGCCAGGCCCGCCGCGCTGCGTCCGATCTCGGCGCTCCGTGACCCGGGCGCCCCCATGTAGGTGCTCATGGCTACCGATCCAGCAGGTCGATGGAACCGTCGGGACGGACGTCGGGCAGCTGCTCGGGCGGCACGCCGCCCGGGATCAGCGGCTCAGCGCCGCCGGACGCGTCTGCCTCGGCTCCGGCCCCCTGTGCCGGGGAGCCGAACCCGTAGATGCCGTCGTAGATGGCCCGCGCGATGGGCGCCGCGGTCGTACCGCCGGTACCGCCCTGGGAGACCAGGACGACGATGGCGAACTGCGGGTCGTCGGCGGGCGCGTAGGAGGCGAACCAGGAGGAGACCTGGCGCCCCTCCACGTCGGCGCTGCCGGTCTTGCCCGCGACGGACACCTGGTCCTGCGGGAACCCGGCGAAGGCGCCGCGGGCGGTGCCCTCCTTGGGGACCGCGGTGAGCGCGGTCCGGAGGTACTCCAGCGTCTCGTCGCCGACCGGGAGCTCGCCGCGCACGACCGGTTCGATCTGGCGCACCTCAGTCCCGTCGGCGGAGACCAGCGCCCTGCCGATGCGCGGCTCGTGGAGCGTGCCGCCGTTGGCGATGGCCGCGTAGGCACTGGCGAGCTGGAGCGGGGTGACGAGGACGTCGCCCTGGCCGATGGCGAAGTTGACGGCCTCGTTGGCCCGCCACTGGAAGCCCTCCACGCACTGCTCGTAGGCCAGCAGTTTGAGGTAGGCGGCGCGCGACGGGTCGGTCTCGGCGACGTCGGGGTAGCCGTGCTCGCCCCGTTCGCAGTTGTTCTCGCGGGTCTCCTGCCAGAAGGTGCGCTTCCACTCGCGGTCGGGGATGCGCCCGGAGGTCTCGTAGGGAAGGTCGATTCCGGTCGGTGATCCGAAGCCGAAGCCCTTGGCCATCTCGGCCATCGCCTCGTCGGCCTCGCCGTCGGGGTAGAGCCCGCCGTCGTCCTTCCACATCTGGTAGCCGAAGTTGTAGAAGACGGTGTTGCAGGAGACCACGATGGCCCGGTGGAGGCTGATCGGCCCCTGGCCCTGCCCCTCGTAGTTCTCGTAGTTCTGCCCGGCCAGGTTCACCGAGCCCGGGCAGGCGTAGGTGCTGCGCAGCGAGTAGCCGTTCTCCGCCGCCGCCGCGAGCGAGGAGACCTTGAACGTGGAGCCAGGCGGGTAGGTTCCCTGCACGGCGCGGGAGAGCAGCGGCTCACCCGCCTCCTCGCTGAGCATCTCGTCGAAGGTCTCCTGGTCGATTCCGCCGCGCCAGATCGCGGGATCGTAGGTGGGCAGGCTCGCCATGGCCACCACGCCGCCGGTGCGCACGTCCAGGACGATGGCGGCGCCGGAGTCGGCCTTGTAGCGGGGCCGGGCGTTCTCCATCCCCTCGGCCAGCGCCTCCTCGGCGATCTTCTGCACCCCGAGGTCGACGTGGGTGACCAGGTGCGTCCCCGCTTCGGGCGGCGTCTCGGAGATGACCTCCATGACCTCGCCGTGGTTGTTCACGCCCAGGACCCGCTTGCCCGCGGTGCCGCGCAGCTGGGCGTCGTAGACCGCCTCCACGCCGTCGCGGCCAACCATGTCGATGCCGGTGAACTGGGTGCGCAGGTCCTCGCGGGCCTCCAGCTCCTCCTGGGTCACCGGTTGCAGGTAGCCCAGCATCTGGGAGCCGTGCTCGCCCTGCGGGTACTCGCGCACGGCATGGGCCTGGGCGCTGATCCCGGGGAAGCGGTCGGCGCTCTCCATGATCTGGAGGGCGACGGAGGGCTCCACGTCGTCGGCCAGGGTGACGGGCTGGTAGGGAGAGCCGGGCCAGCACGGGCGGCTCACCTCGGGCCCGCACAGGCGCATGCGCTTCTGGAGCTCCTCCAGCGGGGCGTCGAGCACTTCGGACAGGTCGGTCAGGACCTTCTCGCCGCCGTCGTCCATGCCCGTGATCTCGTGGTAGTCGGCGGAGACCACCAGCTCGGTGCTGTTGTTGACCAGCGGGCGGCCGGTGGCGTCGAGGATCTGCCCCCGCGTGGCGGGGACGAGGAGCTGTTGGTGGTGGTTGGCCACCGCGAGCTCGCGGTAGTGGTCCCACATCGGGATCTGGAGGTACCACAGCCTCACGGCCAGGGCGGCGAAGAGCACCAGGACCAGGATCTGGGCGAGCAGCAGTCCGGCCCGGCCGAGCTTGCGGCCGGGCAGTTCGACGTCGTCGACGGGAGACATGCGCACGTTCACCACCCCCCCGGGGACACCGGGCCCCGGACCCCGGCGAGCTCGCTGTCGGAGAACGCCCCCCGCGCCCACAGCAGCGGAAGCGTGACCAGCGGCGAGACCAGGGTGGTCAGGGCGGCGCCGACGAGGGTGTTGACCGCCACGGCGGCCAGCGACACCCGCGGGTCGCCCATGAGCACCCCGACCAGCGCGTAGCCCAGGCCAACTCCCACTGAGGTGACGGCGGTGGCGGCCATCAGCGCCCACACCGAGGGCCTGCCGCCCAGGGCCCCGGCGGAGCCGGTGTTCCTGTGCAGCAGGGCCAGCAGGTAGGCGGCCACGCACAGCACCAGGGCGTAGCGGCCCAGCGCGTGCTCGGCGGGCGGCAGGGCGTCCATGGCCAGTCCGGCGGCGAAACCGCACGCCGCGGCGGCGGCGGGGCCGGTGGTCAGGGCGACCGCTACGATCGCCGCGGTCACGAGGTCGGGTCCGGCCCCCCACTCGAACGGGAGCCGGTTGACAACGGTGGCCTGGGCGAGGACGGCGACGGCCACCAGGACCAGGGTCGCTGCGTTCCTCATGGGCGTTCCCCCTTGTCGGGTCGGGGCGGGAGCACGGAGTCGCGCGGGTCCTCCTCGGGACCCCCGACCACGACGCCCACCACGTCCAGGGACGAGAAGTCCACGGCCGGGGCGACACGGGCGAGGCGGCTGAGCGCGCCGGGCGCCACCTGCACCTCCTCGACGGTGCCGATCGGCACGCCGGGCACGAAGGGCGCGCCCTCGTGCGAGCCGAGCGTGACCAGCCGGTCCCCGGCCTCGACCGGCGCCTGGAGGTCGAACAGCTCCAGGGTCAGTTCGGCGTCGGGGCCGCCGGGGACGACGCCGCCCCGGACCACGCCGATCTTGCGCGTAGCCTCCATGCGGGCGCCGACGGCGGAGTTGACGTCGGTGGCGAGCATGACGGTGGCGGTGCCCGGACCGGCCTCGATCACCTTGCCCACCAGGCCGGAGCCGTTGACCACGGTCATGTCCGGACGCACACCGGAGTCGGTGCCAGCGTCGATGGTGACCGTGTCGGCGTAGCCGCGCGCGGTGACGTGGGTGACGGACTGGGCGGGGACGATCTCGTAGCCGCCCAGACCGGCCAGCCCCAGCATCGCCTCGAGTTGCTCGGCGCGCGCCTCGTCGATGCGGGCGGCTCTCAGGTCGTCCTCCAGCTCGGCGTTGGCCTGCTCCAGCTCGGCGACGCGCTCGGTTTCGGGGCCGCTGACCAGGCCCTCGTAGAGACCGGTCACGGGCCCGGACGCCCAGGTGACGCCCGCGGCGGCGGGCGTGAAGACGATTTCGCCGCCCGTGCGGGCCGCGGAGGTGACGGGGTCGGCGCCGGGACGGGTGTCCAGGACGAGCAGTGCCACCGCCGCGGCGACGAGCACGGCGAGGAGTACGCGGGATCTGCGTGAGTCGCGGAACACGGGTCACCTCCGCCGTTCGGGGACGAGTACCTGGTGGAGCCTTTCGTAGTTCTCGACGCAGGTGCCCGAGCCGACGGCGACGGAGTCCAGCGCGTTGTCGGCGACGTGGATGGGCATCCCGGTCTCGTGCAGGAGCCTCTCGTCGATCCCGCGGAGCAGCGCTCCGCCGCCGGTGACGGCGATACCGCGGTCCATGATGTCGCCCGACAGCTCCGGGGGGCACTTGTCCAGACTGGTGCGGACCGCGTCGACGATGGCGGTGACCGGCTCCTCGATCGCCTGGCGGACGTCGCTCTCGGACAGGACGATGGTCTTGGGCAGCCCGCTGACGAGGTCGCGTCCGCGCACCTCGGCGCGGATCTCCTCCGAGCCGGTCGGGTAGGCGGAACCGATGGCCATCTTCAGCTCCTCGGCCGTGCGCTCCCCGATCATCAGCGAGAACTCCTTCTTGACGAAGGTCGCGATGGCCTGGTCGAGTTCGTCGCCGCCGACACGGATGGACTGGGAGGTGACGATGCCTCCCATCGAGATCACGGCGACCTCGGTGGTGCCGCCGCCGATGTCCACGACCATGTTCCCGGTGGGCTCGTGGACGGGGAGCCCGGCGCCGATGGCGGCGGCCATGGGCTCCTCGATGATGTAGACCCTGCGCGCGCCGGCCTGGTAGCCCGCCTCCTTGACCGCTCGGTGCTCGACCGAGGTGATGCCGCTGGGCACCGCCACGATCAGACGCGGCTTGGCGAAGTGGCGCCGACGGTGGATCTTCTGGATGAAGTAGCGCAGCATGCGCTCGGTGATCTCGAAGTCGGCGATCACACCGTCCTTCAGGGGCCGGATGGCCGTGATGTTGGTCGGCGTGCGGCCGATCATCTGCTTGGCCTCGATGCCGACAGCGACGATTCGGCCCGTTGAGGTGTTGAGCGCGACCACCGACGGCTCGTTCAGAACGATGCCGCGTCCTCGCACGTACACGAGCGTGTTGGCGGTACCCAGGTCGACGGCCATGTCCCGGCCGAGAAAAGCAAGGTTGTTCGGCATGTAACGTCCTCAGAGGCGCCGTGTCGGACGTGGTTGCCCGGGGCGACCATACGTAGTCGTTCCGGCACGATAGGTGTTGAGTCCCCCGTATCGTAACGGTCAGCACTTAGTCCGTTACGCAAACACACCGAATTGTTGCCTCGTCGGCGGACGAACCGACCGAAGTCGCCCGTGGCCGCGGGTCCCACATGCCGAGGGGCCCGCGGCCGTGCCGTCTCCCCTACAGGTCGGGGAAGAAGAGCTTGATCTCGCGCTCGGCGGAGTAGGTGGAGTCCGAGCCGTGCACGATGTTCTGCTGCACCTCCAGCGCGAAGTCGCCGCGGATGGTGCCGGGGGCGGCGGTCACCGGGTCGGTGGCTCCGGCCAGGGCGCGGAACGCCTCCACCGCGCGCTCGCCCTCGACCACCATGGCCACGAGGGGGCCGCCGGTGATGAACTCGACGAGCGAGCCGAAGAACGGGCGCTCGGCGTGCTCCTCGTAGTGCGTCTTGGCGGTCTCGGCGTCGAGCGTGCGCAGCTCCATGGCGACCAGCTTCAGGCCCTTGCGCTCGATGCGCGAGATGACCTCGCCGACGATGTTGCGGCGGACGCCGTCCGGCTTGATGAGAACGAGAGTGCGCTCCACGTGCGTGTCAACTCCTCACTGGGGCTCCGCGTGGCGCACGTGGGCACCCGCCCACGGCAGCGGCCGCACGCGGAGGAATCGGGTGATGGGTCACAGGTGCGGGGGCCGCAGGAGGAGGGTTCTCCCCGGGCCGCCCGCCCGGACCTGCGTCACACTATCGCGTTTGGCGCGTGGGCGCGGAGGACCCTGCGTCCTCGCCCCGCCCGGCGGCCTCCGCCTCGGCGCGGGCCAGGTGGGCGGCCTTCATCTCGTCGGTGCGGCGGCCCATGATGACGCCGGTCACCCACAGGGAGACGAACACCACGGCGATCAGCACCGCCCCGGAGACCAGGAAGGAGGTGAACAGGAAGGCGGCCTGCAGCGCCCAGGCCGCGTAGTGCGCCCAGCGGTGCTTCTGGAGCCCGGAGAGCACGAGGGCGGCGACGGCCATCCCGCCCCACAGACTCCCGGCCAGGGCCGGATCCATCCCCTCCAGGGAGACGGCGACGGGGATGAAGAGGCCGATCACGATGACCTCGAACACCAGGATGACGGCGCAGACTACACGCACGGCGGGCTCCCTTCGTAGTAGACCTGGCCCGTCACTCCTGCGCGCCGCGCAACAGGTGGACCGCGTCACCGGCGGTGACGACCGATCCGGTGACCAGTACACCGGTGCCGCCGAACTCCCCGCCTTCCTCGGCCAGGCCCACCGCCCGGTCGATGGCGTCGTCGAGTCGGGGCTCCACGTGCACGCGTTCCTCACCGAAGACGTGCTGGGCGACGTTGGACAGCCGCTCCGGTTCGAGTGAACGCGGGGAGGAGTTACGGGTGACGACGATCTCGTCGAGCAGTGGTTCGAGGGGTTCGAGGATCCCCTCGACGTCCTTGTCGGCCATGATCGCGACCACCCCGACAAGCCGGGAGAAGGTGAAGGCCTCCTCCACGGCCGCCGCGGTGGCGGTCATTCCGGCCGGGTTGTGCGCCGCGTCGGCGATGATGGTCGGGCTGGTGCGCACGACCTCCATGCGGCCCGGGGAGTCCACTCCCGCGAGGGCCTCGGCGACGATCGCGGGGTCCAGGCCCCCGGCGTCGTCACCGGAGGAGGCGAACGCCTCGATCGCGGCCACGGCCACGGCGGCGTTCCCGGCCTGGTGCGCCCCGAACAGGGGCAGGAACAGGTTCTCGTAGCTGCCGGTGAGGCCCTTGAGGGCGATCTGCTGCCCGCCGACGGCGACCTCGCGGGAGGTGACGCCGAACTCCAGCCCCTCCCTGGCCACCCGGGCCCCGACCTCCGCGGCGTTGCGGACCAGGGCCTCGGCGGCGGGCAGCGGCTGCTGGGCCAGGACCGCCACGGAGTCGGGCTTGATGATGCCCGCCTTCTCCTCGGCGATGCCCTCCACCGTGTCGGGCAGGTACTCGGTGTGGTCGATCCCGATGGGGGTCACCACGGCGACGTCGCCGTCGATGACGTTGGTGGCGTCCCAGCGGCCGCCCATGCCGACCTCGACGACGGCCACGTCCACGGGGGCGTCGGCGAAGACGGCGTAGGCCATCACCGTGAGGATCTCGAAGAACGACAGCGGTGCGTCGTTGATCGAGTCGGCCATCTCGACGTAGGGGCGGATGTCGTCGTAGGCCTCGACGAACCGCTCCCGGGATACGGGCTCCCCGTCGATGACGATGCGTTCGCGCACGGTGCGCAGGTGCGGACTGGTGTAGCGGCCCACGCGAAGACCCCGCCCGCGCATGAGCGCGTCGATCATGCGGGCGGTGGAGGTCTTGCCGTTGGTGCCGGTGACGTGGACGGCCCGGAAGTTGCGGTGCGGGTCGCCCAGGAGGTCCAGCAGGGTACGGACCCGGTCCAGTCGAGGATCGATGTCGGACTCGGGCGCTCGGGAGAGGATCTCCGCGGTCACCTCTGCGTAGCGCCGCTCGGCGCTGGCTTCGCTCACGGTGTCTCGGTGTCTCGTGTGTTCGGGGTGTACACCCGCGCCAGTCTACGCGCCCCCACCTGGGCACGGTCCCCGGGTAAAGGAACCGGCGGCCTGTGTCGCGCAGACCATACTGGGACCATGCCAAGCCTTGACCCCTTCTTCTACGAGTGGGCGCAGCGCCGCCCCGGTCAGACCCGGAGCCTGGAGCGCGCGGCGGCGCTGATGCGCGTGCTGGACCTGGACGCCGGGCGCCCGCCGGTGCTGGGGGTGGTGGGTTCCAAGGGCAAGGGGAGCACCGCGACCACGGCGGCCGCGGCGCTGTCCTCGGCCGGGCTGCGCACGGTGCTGGTCACCGGGCCGAGCTTCCGCTCCTACCGCGAGCGCGTACGGGTGGACGGGACGTCGGTGGCCGGCGGCGAACTGGACGCGCTGGGCGAGCGGATCGCCGCCGCCCGCCGGGAGCTCTCGTCGGTGGAGGAGTCGGGCGGCTACCTGGCGCCGAGCGGGCTGTTCCTGGTGGCGGGCCTGCTGCGCGCCCGCGAGGTGGGCGCCGACGTGTGCGTGCTGGAGGCCGGGATGGGCGGTCACCGCGACGAGCTGCGCCTGGTCGGCCCGGAGGTCGTCGCCCTGGGCAGGGTCTTCGCCGAGCACGTGGGCGTCCTCGGCGACACCGTGGCGCAGATCGCCAGGGAGAAGGCGCGGGTGACCGGGGAGCGTACCCGCGCGCTGGTGCGCCTGCCGCAGACCGCGGAGGCGGCCGCCGCGGCCGACGCCGCCCTGGCCGAGACCACCGGGGGCCGGGTGCGGGCCGAGGTGGTCGATCCGGACCGGCCGGGGGCGGAGCCGCCGCCGGGGCTGCGCCCGCCGGGGCTGTCCGCGGCCTCGGGGGTGCTGGGGACGGCGGTGGCCGCGCGGATGCTGGACCACCTGGGCCGCCCACCCCTGGACCGGGAGCGGCTGCACGCCGTGCTGGGCACCGTCCGGCTGCCGGGGAGGCTGTCCCGCCACGCCGTGCCAGCAGGGGCGGGTGGAGCGTCCGGCCGTCTCGGAGGGACGTCCGGCGGCGGCCCGGTGGGGGGCGGCACCGCGCCGGAGGCCGAGGTCCTCGTGGACTCGGCCATCGACCGCAACGGGGTCGCCGCCGCCCTGGCCCACGCCCGCGGGCTGTGGGGCGGAGTGGACCACGTGCTGCTGTGCCTGCCCGACCACAAGGACGTGTCGGGGGCGGTGGAGGCCCTGGGCGACCTGCCCGTGACCGCCGTGCGCCTGCCCGAGGCCCACTTGCGCTTCGAGTACGCCCTGCCGGACCGCTGGGGCCGCATGGACGCCGCGGACCTGTCCCCCGCGGCCCTGCGCGCACTCGGCGAACGGGTGCTGGCCCTGGGCACGGTCTACTTCACCGGTCGGGTCCTGGAGGCCGTGGACGCCCCCACCGACCGGCTCTTCGGCTGAGACCGCGCGGCCGCGCGGTCCCCGACCGCCCGCGTCGTCCACAGGGGGGAGGAGGCCCTGGCCGCGCCGGGCACCGGCGCTGGACACTCGGATACGGGGGTTCGGGATTCCCCGGCGCCGGGGCGCGGGCCCCCCGGAATCGAGCTTACGGTGTCTGGACCCGGCCAGGAAGCGCTCTCCCGACCCTGTGGAGAACTCCCGTCGCTCCTGCCTCCGGTTCGTGTACGGCGCCCGGTGGCCGGACACGAACCGGGGCCATCGCGCAGGAGCGGGCCATGACGCAGGAGACGGGGGCGGTGCCTCGGCACCGCCCCCGCACGTGTCGTGGGCTCGGCGAGCCCGTCAGCCCCTACCCGCCGTCAGCGCCGTCCCGGCCGGTAGCTCTCCTGACTCTGCGGGTTGAACTCCTCCATCCGTACCCGCTCGGCCGCGCGCACTCGCGGGTCGTCGATCCGCAGCACGTCCAGGCCGCGTTCGATGTCGGACGAGTACACGTAGCCGTTGTAGTAGTACGTCGACCAGGTGTCGTTGTCCTGCACGCCCTCCTCGACGCGGGAGTCCACGTCGAAGAAGCCGATCTCGCTCGGGGCGCCCGGGTCGTTGAAGTCGATCACCGAGACGCCGCCCTGGTACCAGGACTGCACGAAGTAGTCCTGGCCGGGCACCGGGATCAGGGAGCCGTTGTGCGCCACGCACACCTGGTCGCCCTGGTGCCGGTCGATCTTGAAGTAGCCGGCGAAGTCCAGTTCCGGCGAGTCGCCGCCGCCCACCTCGTAGATCGCGTCGGCCCCGCGCCGGGGTCCGACCTCCTCGGTGCAGGTCGGAGCGCCGCCGCCGCCGAGTTCGTCGGTGAACAGCACGGTGCGGGCGTCGTTGGTGAAGGTCGCCGAGTGCCAGAACGCGAAGTTCTCGTCCCGGACCACCTCGGTGACGACCGGGTTCACCGGGTCGGAGATGTCCATCAGCACGCCGTCGCCCATGCAGGCGCCCGCGGCGATGTCGCGCTCGGCGTAGACGGTGATGTCGTGGCAGCCCTGGGTGGGCAGCAGCAGCCCGTTCTGTTCGTGGTTGCCGCCCTCGGGGAACAGGACCGGCTCGTTGACGACCGCGGCCTCCTCGGGCGCCTCGTGCGGCACCTCGATGACGGAGATCTTGTCGTGCGGCGGCTGGCAGTTCGGGAAGGCCTCCGAGGGCGAGTACGACGACACGTAGATCAGGTCGCTGTCGCCGGTCTTGCTCGGCACCAGGGTGTTGGTGTGCGAACCGCAGTCGGTGCGCACCGCCGACACGTACCGCGGGTTGGCCTTGTCGGAGATGTCGAAGATCCGGATCCCCTCGAAACCGTCCGGATCGGTGGCCGGCACCGAGGGGGCACCGCACTCGGTGCCCGCCCGGGGGTAGTCCACCGAGAAGTAGAGCAGGTCACCGCTCACCGACACGTCGCCCTGTCCACCGGGGCACAGGACCTCGGAGACGACCTGCGGCTCCTCCGGCTCGGAGATGTCGTAGACGACGAAGCCGTCGTAGTTGCCGCCGATGGCGTAGTCGCCGCTGAAGGCCAGGTCGGAGTTGACGTTGCGCACGGCCGAGGGCTTGGGCGTGTGGGCGACGTGGGTGATGTTGTCGCTGTGGATGTCTTCGGCGGGCGCCTCGTCCGCCTGGGCGGCGGCCGGGCCGAGGAGCCCGAGGAGCAGGGACGCGGCCGCGGCGGACGCGAGGGCCGCGGTGCGCCGCAGCGCCTTCCTGGCCCGTGGTGCTGCGGGAGGTGCGGGCATGGGTTCTCCTGTGTGCACTAGGGGGTGGGGGTGGACGCGCCGGGGCCGCGGCGTACACGGCCGCGGCCCCGGTCGATCGCCACCCGGCCACGGGCCGGGCGGCGTTCGGGCGGGCGTCCCGGTTTCCCTAGGGGCCCGGGGCGCCCGTGCGGTCAGCGGCCGTTGCCGCGGCCCGGCCGGTACTCGGGCTGGGACTGGGGGTTGAACTCGTCCATCCGCACCTGCTCGGCCACCCGGAACCGGGGGTCCTCCAGCTTCAGGACGTCGAGCCCGCGGGTGATGTCGGAGGAGTAGACGTATCCGTTGTAGTAGTAGGCCGACCAGGAGCCGCCCAGGACGAGGGCGTCCTCGCTGATCGGGCCGCGGTCGAAGTGTCCGATCTCCCGGGGGTTGGCAGGATCGTTGAAGTCGATCACCGAGACGCCGCCCTGGTACCAGGACTGCACGAAGTAGTCCTGGCCGGGCACGGGGATCAGGGAGCCGTTGTGCGCGACGCAGTTCTCGGTGTCGGCCTGGTGACGGGGCAGCTTGTAGTAGCCCTCGAACTCCAGGTCGGGCGAGTCCTGGCCGCCGCCGATGGCGTAGATGGCGTTGGCGCCGCGCTTGGAGCCGATCTCCTCGTTGCAGGTGGCGCCGCCACCGCCGCCGAGTTCGTCGGTGAACAGCACGGTCCGGCCGTTGTTGGTGAAGGTCGCCGAGTGCCAGAACGCGAAGTTGTCGTCCTGGACCACCTCGGTGACGACCGGCGCGGCCGGGTCGGAGATGTCCATCAGCACGCCGTCACCCATGCAGGCGCCCGCGGCGATGTCGCGCTCGGCGTAGACGGTGATGTCGTGGCAGCCCGCGGTGCCGGTGTTGCCGCCGTCGGGGAAGAGCACCGGGGTGTCGATGACCTTGGCCTCGGACGGTTCGTCGACGGGGATCTCGATGACGGAGATCTTGTCGTGGGGCGGCTGGCAGTTCGGGAAGCGGTCCGAGGGCGAGTAGGAGGAGACGTACACGTACTCGTGCTCGCCGTCCTTGCCCGGCACCAGGGTGTTGGTGTGCGAACCGCAGTCGGTGCGCACCGCCGACACGTACCGCGGGTTGGCCTTGTCGGAGATGTCGAAGATCCGGATCCCCTCGAAACCGTCCGGGTCGGTGGTCGGCACCGAGGGGGCACCGCACTCGGTGCCCGCCCGGGGGTAGTCCACCGAGAAGTAGAGCAGGTCACCGCTCACCGACACGTCGCCCTGTCCACCGGGGCACAGGACCTCGGAGACGACCTGCGGCTCCTGCGGCTCGGAGATGTCGTAGACGACGAAGCCGTTGTAGTTGCCGCCGATGGCGTAGTCGCCGCTGAAGGCGAGGTCGGAGTTGAAGTCACTCATGGCCTCGGTCTTCGGGACGTTGGTCACATGGGTGATGTTGGCACTGGTGTCGGCGTCACTGGCGAACTCGTCGTCCGCCGCGGCCGAGGCCGGGCCGAGGAGTCCGACCATGAGCACCGCAGCTCCGGCGAGGGAGACTCCGGTCAGTCCGCGTCTGGCGCGCCGGGAGGTGGGGGTCGGGGGGGATGACGCCATCCTGTGTACTCCTGATTCTGATTGGAGCGAAACAGGAAGAAGGTACACAGTTCAACATCTATATGCATAGGGGGAGACAAAAGAAACCTTGTTCTTAACACGGTGTCCGTTTGGCCCGATTCGACTAAACAAGGCGCCTAACCACGGGTGCCTCGCGGCGCACCGGAGGGCTCCGGCGCGCCGCGGCCGACGGTTCAGCCGGAGGGCGTGGACGGCTGCGACTGCGGGTTGAACTCCTCCATCCGCACCTCCTCGGCCCCCGCCAGGCGCGGGTCGGTGAGCCGGAGCACGTCGAGCCCGCGCCTGATGTCGGAGGAGTAGACGTACCCGTTGTAGTAGTAGGCCGACCAGGAGCCCGCCGTCGTCAGGGCGTCGGGGTTCCAGGGGCCGCGGTCGAAGTGGCCGATCTCCCCGGGGGCGGCCGGGTCGTTGAGGTCGATGACCGAGACGCCGCCCTGGTACCAGGACTGCACGAAGTAGTCCTGGCCGGGCACCGGGATCAGAGAGCCATTGTGCGCCACACAGTTCTCAGTTTCGGCCTGGTGACGAGGCAGTTTGTAGTAGCTCCGAAATTCGAGCTTCGGCTCCGCCCCGCTCTGGTCCAGCGAGTAGACCGCGTTGGCCCCCCGTTCGGGCCCCGTTCCGGCGTCACAGGTGGCCGCGTGTCCGCCGCCGAGTTCGTCGGTGAAGACCACGGTGCGGGCGTCGTTGGTGAAGGTCGCCGAGTGCCAGAACGCGAAGTTCTCGTCCCGGACCACCTCGGTGACGACCGGGTTCACCGGGTCGGAGATGTCGAGCAGCAGGCCGTCCCCCAGGCAGGCCGCGGCGGCCAGGTCCCGCTCGGGGTAGGCGGTGATGTCGTGGCAGCCGGTGGTGGTCCCGTGGCCGCCGTCCGGCAGCAGCACCGGCTCGCTGACCACCCGGGCCGAGGCCGGGTCCGCCAGCGGCACCTCCACGACGGAGATCCTGTCGTGCGGCGGCTGGCAGTTGGGGAAGTCCTCCGAGGGCGAGTAGGAGGAGACGTACACGTAGTCTCGCTCGCCGTCCTCGCCCGGCACCAGGGTGTTGGTGTGCGAACCGCAGTCGGTGCGCACCGCCGACACGTACCGCGGGTTGGCCTTGTCGGAGATGTCGAAGATCCGGATCCCCTCGAAACCGTCCGGATCGGTGGCCGGCACCGTGGCCGCGCCGCACTCGCTGCTGGCTCGCGGGTAGTCCACCGAGAGGTAGAGCAGGTCACCGCTGACCGACACGTCGCCCTGGCTCCCGGGGCACACGACCGTGGACACCCGGCTCGGGTTCTCCGGGTCGGAGATGTCGTAGACGACGAAGCCGTCGTAGTTGCCGCCGATGGCGTAGTCGCCGCTGAAGGCCAGGTCGGAGTTGTAGGACGCTGCGCCGTCCAGCCCCGCCGGCCTGGGCAGGTTGGCCACGTGCACGACGCCTCCGCCGGTGCTCACCCCGTCAGCCCTCGCCCCGGGGACGGCCAGGATGACGGTGACCAGCAGGGGCGCCGTTGCGAGCGTTCCCCACCGCAGTCCGTTCGCGTGCCTTCGCGTCTCCGACACCACCGCACACCCCCCGGAAATACACAGAGCATTCAACTGGCTACCATGGGTTTTACTCCTCTCCATTGGCAATAACCAGACGAAACGCCGAGAACGGACATAAAACACTTCAGGAGGCCAAAAGCAGGCAGAAGTCCCGGGCTGACGGATGTCCCGGCTCCCGCGCCCGGCACCGCGAAGTCGAACGAGATGGCACCGACCCGGGCCCGGGACTGGACAGGACACCCGTCGGGTGAGTAAGAAAGCCCGCAGGACGTTGCCCCAAGGCACAGTGCACGCCGTGCGGCGGCCCCGTCCGCACCCCACCCCATCGGAGGACACCTCGTGCGTCGCCTGGTACTCGCGGCCGGAACCGCTCTCGCCCTGCTCGGAGCCTCAGCCTGTACGGGCGGGGGGG
>NZ_LEKI01000051.1:0-33619 GCF_001029525.1 Nocardiopsis sp. RV163
GTTCCTGGGTGGGCCCCCTTGTTTCCAGTCAACCGTGGTGGGGGGTGGGGGCGCCAGAGCGTCCTGCGTCCTGTGGACGACCCACGCCGGGCACTCGCCGGGAGCGCTCAGGCCGACACCGCGCCCGGGGCGGGGGCCACGGACGCCCGCTGGGCGTGCTCGCCCTCCTCGACCTGCCGGACGACAGGCACGCCGATGGGCGCAACACGGAGGCACGAGTCACGGAGGCCCCTGCACGGCGCACGCTGAGCACCGCGGTCACGGCCTCGTCGTGCGCCTGGGGGTGAGAAGGGGTGGGGGCCCGCGTCGGGGGGACTGCCTCTGGTTAGTCCTCGTCGGCTTCCGGAATGTCGATGAGCTGCCGCAGCAGCGCAAAGAAGTCTTCTTCGCTCATCGCCGACCAGTCCACGTACTCGTTCATGGTCTGCGATTTTCCCCAACCCGGGGCTGATAAGCCTGTGTTCGCCGTATTGGTTCGGGAAGTCTCGGTTAACGAGCCGTTAGCGCAGGTGGTCGGCTTGGTCACCGCAAGCCTGGAGGACCCGCCGGATCGGCTGAAGGGCCTGCCGGATCACACTCACGACCCCGGCCGAAAGAAACCGAAACCTGTCCCCTAACCCTCCCCCGGGCGATGCGCCCAGGACGTGCGGGACACCGGGACGCGGCGCGGGGACGGCCGACCGTTCGGCACGCCGTTCGAACTCCCGCAGTCGGACGTTTCGGATTCCCGCCGGTCAGGTGTTCGCTCCCGCCGCTGCCCCCCCGCCGCCGGTGGCGCCCCCTCCGAACCACCACGACAGCGCCTCAGACGCGCTGCTGGAGCGCTCCCCGGCACTCGGGGCACCGGCACCGCTTGTTGTACCCGGTGACGGTCCCGTGTGGCAGGGAGGGGTCACGCTGCTCGGTGAGCGTGAAGTCGAGCTGGTCGCCGAAGGCCGTGAGGATACGGCCGGTCGAGAAGACCTGGGCCGGGCTGACGTCGAGTTCGGCCGCGGCCTCGTCGATGTGCTTCCCCATCCGGAGTTTCGCGATGAGACGGGAGCGGGTGCTCGGCGGCATCTCCGCCTCCGCGTTCGCGATCAGCTGCTCGGCGTCGTCAATGGGGTAGCTCATGGGTTTCCTCTATGTGTACGGTTACGCCCGCCGAAGCAGGCACCTCAAGCATCGTACGCGGTTTCTCCACGCTGGCATGAAGATGAGACATACAGGACAGGAGTAAGCAGACGCCCCTGCCATCTCTTCGATCACCGGGCCTCTGAGGCGCCGCGTCTCTCAGTTCACCGCTCACCGCTCCGCCGAGGACACCGGGTCCGCCGGATCGCGGTCCCGCGATAGGCCGGGAGGGCCGGGGCATACCGGCGGTCACGGCCTTCCACGGAGTTTCGGTCGTGCTCTGGCGACCCGCATTTCGCGAAGGTCCCAGAACCCGGCGGCTGATGTGATTCCTGGTGCGCTGGCCTGGTGCGCTTGTTATTAATGTTACCCCTGTTGTTCCCGTTGCTCTTGTTTCTCAAGCGCCCAGAGAAACACCGTTCCATCCCTCACCTTCAGCCTTCCACGTCCTCGCCCCCGCTGGTCCTCGCCCCCGCTCCTGTTTCGTCCAGGACTTCGCCGCCACTCGCCGTTCCGTTTCCCTCCGCAGCTCCGTTCCCCTGCCGCACCCACCGGGACCTCGTCCGCCTTCGATCCCGCTCCGCTCTCCCCCGCTCCCCCCGCCGGGTCTCCCCCGGTCACCGCCCTCATGACGAAAGGCGGGTTTGCCGTTCCGCGACCCGGGTTTCCGCCCTCCGTAATGCATCGAATCGGCAGTTGTTTTCTAGAAACTCATTGCTAGATGCTAGGTGGCGTGTTTCGCTGGTGGTACATCTCCGCCACTCTGCGTCATGGGATCATCGTTATGGCCAGTCCCACGGTCCGTCGTCGACGTCTGTCCGCCGAACTCCGCCGCCACCGCGTACGGGCGGGTATGACCCTCAGCGATGTCGCGGACGAGCTGGAGTGGTCCCCGGCCAAGCTCGGCCACATCGAGACCGGGATCCGCAAGTGGCCCTCGGTCATGGAGATCTCCGCCCTCCTGCGCCTGTACGGCGTCACAGGAGGGCAGCGGGAGGCCATCCTGACCCTCGTCCGGGAGTCGCGCCTGCGTCCCTGGTGGACCGAGTACGAGGACGTCCTGTCCTCCGCGTACGTGGGCAACGAGGCGGGCGCCGTCTCCGTGGAGTCCTACGCGGGCATACTCGTCCCCGACCTCCTACAGGTGCCCGACTACACCGCGGCGGTGGCGCGGGCCCTGGGCCACGGCGAGCGCGCTGTCGAACGCATGGTGGCCGCCTACCTCAAGCGTCAGGAGGTCCTGGACCACGGCGGCCCCGACATCGGCTCCTCCGGAAGCCTCGTCCGCTACCACGCCATCGTCGAGGAGGACGCCCTCCAGAGGGTGTCCGGGAACCGCGAACTGCTGCGCGCGCAGACCAGCCGCATCGTGGAGCTGGCCGCGGGCTCCGATCGGGTGACGGTCCAGCTCCTGCCGACCTCGGCGGGCCCGCACCCCGGCGCCGCCGGGCCCTTCTCAGTCCTGGAGTTCGACGACGACGAGGCGGCCCTGGCCTATGTCGAGGCAACCCAGGGCGGCTCCATCGTGGAGGCGGAGGAGTCGGTCGCGGCCTGCAAGCGGGTGTGGTCCGAACTCACCCGGATCGCTGCCTCTCCGCAGGCCAGCCTGGGTGTCCTGCGCAGGATGGCGCTGCTGACCTGAGGCCCCGCGTGCGCTCCTCACGTATCGGGTGCAGAAGTTGGTGGAAATCGGTCCACTGTGGCGGGGACCGCTCCCGGCGGCTTGCTAGTCTGCTTGGTGACAACCTCATAAAGTTCTCTGCGGAGCCCCCGTCCCGGACGGGAGCCCGCGTTGACGCACCGGATTAACGAAAGGGTCCAGACAGTGAAGAAGATCATCGTTCTGGCGCTGGTGGCCCTCGGGGCTTTCGCCGTCTACCGCAAGATCCAGGCGGACCGCGCCGAGCTCGACCTGTGGACCGAGGCCACGGCGGCCAGCGAGAGCTGACCGGCGGACCTCCCGGCCGCCCGAGCGGCCATGGGGATTCCACAGGGCGAACCGGGGACCGGCGTGAGCCGTCCCGGCCCGCTCGTGAGTGACACGAAGACGTGGGTGGGCCGATGATCCCGAGGTGCGACCCACGGCTTTGTGCTGCTTCCGGGCTGCGAACCGTGGATCCGCGTGCGGGATCCCGGCCGGGTGAGCGGGACCGCCCTCCGATGAAGGTATGCTCTCCAGAGTGACCAGGGCTCGCGCCCGGGTTCATGGGGCCATAGCTCAGCTGGCAGAGCGCCGGTTTTGCATACCGGAGGTCAGGGGTTCGACTCCCCTTGGCTCCACCCAGGAAAAGCGCGGAACAGGCGTTGTGACGGGGACTCCCTGCGGGGGTCCCCGTTTTCCGTTGCGGGAGGCCGGGCCGGACGCAGGCCGTGTGGCGGCGGAGCCCGTCGTCCCCGAAGGCCCCCGGGACGCCCCTTCCTCCGCGCTCCGGGGAATCGCGGGCGCTCGCGCGGCGCCAGCGGACACGGCCGGGTCCGCGCCGTGCCCCTGACGGGGGCCTTCCGCGCGGGCGGTGCGGCTCTTGGAAGATACGTCGCTAAAAAGCGGAATGGGCGTTTCGGACCGACCCGTAAAGCCCCTTCCTCCGCCTGAGTCCACGCAACTGATTTTGTTACTAATCGGTAGTTCCGGTTCGTCCGCCAAGGTGTGAAATGGGTGGCGGGTGTGGTCGCACGGTACGTACGGTCGGGGGGTCCGTATAGCCCGTTCGGATGACATGGATGACGCAGAGTCCACTTCGCCCGGTCGCGTCCGGGTACCCGGTCCCACTGTGTCAGGGGTATGAATCCGCAGGTCATAACCCATGTAATGGAAAGCCGGGGAGGTGCCTTCACGTCTTCGCGCATCCGGCTCGCCCCTACCATATGCAGTTACTCTGCGTGTGTGTATGATGACACTTCCCCTTAGTGCAATGGTCCTACTGGGCCATATGAGAAATAGGCCTCTTGGGGTCTGTTGGTGAACTGGGACGAACCGTAGTTTCGACACCAGCGACAACGAGGAAGACAGCGCGCCGAAACGATCGACCCCCGAAGGCGAGCCTGGCGGCCCCCGCCCGGCCTCGTAGCACCGTCCTCGGATCGGCCCGCTTCTCCTCACCCGCCGGCGGTCGCGCCAGCCGGCGGATTCCGATCACCACACATGCTGATCTTGGGAGTGGGGCAACATGTGGAATGAGAAGATGGCGGCCCGTGCCAAATGCCGCGAGATCGACCCGGACGCGCTGTTCGTGCAGGGCGCTGCGCAGAACCGCGCCAAACTGATCTGCCGGGGCTGTCCGGTCCGGACGCAATGCCTGGCGGAGGCGTTGGACAGCCGCATCGAGTTCGGCGTCTGGGGAGGCATGACCGAACGCGAGCGCCGTGCCCTGCTGCGTCGGCGCAAGGACGTCACCAACTGGTACGAGCTGCTCACCAGCGCGGAGCGCCAGTACGAGCGGGAGCAGGCCGAGCAGGGGCCCACGACCTCTCCGACCCCGGTCGAGGCTCCGGCGCTGACCTCCTCCCCCGCACGGGAGCCGGCTTCGGTTCCCGCTCCGGACCCTGCCGGGGCCGTCGCGCCGGTCCCGACCCGTATCCCCTCCGCCGTCGCCGCCAGGTGACGACGGGCTCCCGGGGAGGGGAGCCCCGGCGCTCCGGGGAACCGGGCAGTGGCGGCCCGACAGCCGGGGCCCGGCAGACGAAAGTCGATGCGGCCTCCACCGAAAGGGGGAGGACCGGGTCAGGGGAGGATCAGGGACGGCCCCGATAGCCGTAGCCGTTCCTATGGCGCATCATGAGGGGAGTACGGCCGATCCGTGCCGTACTCCCGTCGCCGTTGGGAGTGGGAGTGGCTGTGCAGGACCCTCAGTATCCGGCGAGGCGCCCCTGGGAACCGCAGGCCAGGCCGCAGATCCGCCTCACCGACGCCGAACGCGACGCCGCGATCACGGTCCTCCAGGAGGCCTTCGGCCGCGGCCAGCTCGACGAGGAGGAACTCGACGAGCGCACCGACAGGGCCATGCGGGCCAAGTTCGGGGCCGACCTTGCTCCCCTCACCGAGGACCTGGGCGTCACCCCGGCGGGGACGCCCCAGGCGGCCCCCGGCCCCTTCGGCCGTTTCACCGGTCAGGAGGGCCGCCAGAGGGCGGCCTCACGTGAGCCCCTGCCGAGCACCCCGGTCGACCGGGTCGTGGCCGCGGTCGGGCACGCGGGGAACTACTTCCTCCCCGTCATCGCCCCCCTGCTGCTCCTCCTCGTAAGCGACAGGATCTCGCCCTACGTGCGGCGACAGGCCATGGAGTCGCTCAACTTCCAGCTCTTCTGCGTCATCGCCGGACTCACGAGCCTGGCGCTGTTCTGGCTCGTCGCTCCGCTGCTGGTGACGCTGGCGGTCGCCCTGGGCTGGGCGATCCTCCCGGCCATCGCCAGCATCTCCAGCCTCTTGGGCAACAACTGGCGCTACCCCTTCACCGTGCGCGTCCTCAAGGACTCCTGAGGGCCCGGTCGGAGGCGGGGCCGGGGCAGCACCGGAGAGCAGCCTCCGAAAGCCTCGGACCGCACGGGCGCCCCGGAGCCGGGCTCGGTGGTCCACACGCACCCCGCCCGCGCACACGCCCCCCGACACGACGAAGCCGGGACGGAAGGATCCGTCCCGGCGGAGGGAGGGTAGCCAGTCCGGGGCCGGGGTCTCCCCCGCACGGCACGGCTGTCCGTCTCTCGTCGCTCCCGCGATCAGCCCTTGTGCCCGGGCTTGCCGTTCTCCTTGGCCCGGTTCTCGCCCGCGGCGGTGCGAACGGTCTCCTTGGTCTTGTCCTTCGCGGTCTTGGCCGCCTTGGCGGTCTCCTCCGCGGCCTCCGTGGCCTTGCCCGCCGTCGCCGAGGCCCGCTCCTCCAGGTTCTCCCGCGTCTCGCGGACCTGGTCGCGCGCCTGGTCCAAGTGCTCCTGCCACTCGGCGTCCTGGGCCGCCTGCCGCATGCGGACCAGCGAGTACACCACGATGCCGCCGACCACGGCGGCGCCGCCGATCAGGACTCCCCGGGGGACCCGGCGGTTGCCCCGCCGGAGCAGCATGAGCCCGCGACGACCCGGGTTCGGGTCCACGCGGTGGGCGGCCGCAGTGAGCACCTCGGCGACCCGCGGTGCCACGGTGTCCTCCACGCGCAGCGCGGCGCTCTCCAGCCGGGGTGCGGTCCAGCCGCGCGCCTGGAGGAGCTTCAGAGCGGCCTGGTCGCGTGCCTGGTCGGCGTACGGGCCCAGCCGTTCGGCCTGTTCCCGGGCTTTCTCCCGGGCCATGCCCTGCAGACGAGCCAAGCTCGCCTCAGTCTCCTTCTTGCGTGCCTTGAGTCGCTTGGAAGAGATAGGCACGTCGTCAGCTCCTTCGGTCGTTCACCGGTTCTGCGGTCTCCACCCGGTGCGGCCGACGCTCGACGCCACACGGATGGTTCCTCCGTCGTCCTTACCCGTTACCCGGGTGTTATCTCAACATACGTCCTCTCCGGGTGTGATCTTCGTTTCGACACCGGCGGAGGGCTTTTCTCCTGTCAGCCCGCCGCGAACGGAGGGCCCGGGAACAGGGGGGAACACCCTCCGGGGTCGCGCGGACGCCCGGGGCGATGGAGGGGCCCGTCCCGATGCGGACGGAGTCCCGGGCGCCGCGGAGGCAGGAGCGGCGAGCTGCCCGGACGCCGCGCGACCGCGGTGGAACCGGGACTAGCCCGGAGGGCGGACGGGTAACGTGAGCACGTAAACGAAGTCGACCGAAAGGCACGTAGGTGTCCGACTCCACGGCTCAGCCCACCGCGCGGCTGAACACCTCCAAGGGAACCATCGTCATCAGGCTGTTCGAGAAGGAGGCGCCGGAGACGGTCGCCAACTTCATCGGCCTGGCCGAGGGCTCGAAGCAGTGGGTGGACCCCACCACGGGCAAGCCCTCCAACAGCAGCCTCTACGAGGGCACGATCTTCCACCGCGTCATCGACGGTTTCATGATCCAGGGCGGCGACCCGCTCGGCACCGGTCGCGGCGGCCCCGGCTACAAGTTCGAGGACGAGATCCACCCGAACCTGCGCTTCGACCGCCCGTTCCTGCTGGCCATGGCCAACGCGGGCCCCGGCACCAACGGTTCGCAGTTCTTCGTCACCGTGGACAAGCCGTACTGGCTCGACGGCCGCCACACCATCTTCGGTGAGGTCGTCGAGGGGGACGACGTGGTCACCGCGATCTCCAAGGTCGCCACCGACTCCCAGGACCGTCCCACCGAGGACGTGGTGATCAACAGCGTCGAGATCACCCGATAGCGGTGACGGCGCCCCGGCTCCGAGGAGGAACCCGCCCATGACCGCATCCCCACCGCCGTCCGGAGCGGCTCCGGAGCCGGAGCGCCCGGCCCCGCGCACCTGCTACCGCCACCCCGACAGGGAGACGGGGGTCGGCTGCAGCAGGTGCGAGCGGCCGATCTGCCCGGACTGCATGGTCGAGGCGTCCGTGGGCTTCCAGTGCCCCGGGTGCGTCTCGGAGGGGAACCGCGGGGTGCGCCGGGCCAGGACCGCCTTCGGAGGCAGGGCCGTCGCCAAGCCGTACGTCACCTGGACGATCCTCGGCATGATGGTGGCCGGGTTCCTCGCCCAGTTGGGTACGTCCACCCCGGTCGGGCAGGCGGGCGCCTCGCCGCTGGTCTGGGAGTTCGCCATGCTCGGCGTCGGCCGGGTCGAGGACGGAACCCTGCTCGGGGTGATCCCGGGCGAGTGGTACCGGCTCCTCACGGCCGCGTTCCTGCACGGCAGCGTCTTCCACCTGCTGTTCAACGCGTACGCCATGTACCTGCTGGGCACGCAGTTGGAGCGCTGGCTGGGACACGTCCGCTTCCTGGCCCTGTGGGTGCTCGGCGCGCTCGCGGGATCGGTGCTCAGCCTCCTGGCGGAGCCCAACCAGTTCTCCGTCGGCGCCTCCGGAGCGATCTTCGCCCTGTTCGGGGCGGTGCTCGTCATCGGCAGGCGGCTGGGCCTGGACCTGCGCATGATCGGCGTCCTGCTGGCGGTCAACCTCGTGCTGACCTTCGTGGTCCCCAACATCTCGTGGACCGCGCACATCGGCGGGCTGGTCGCCGGGCTCGTGCTCGGCGCGGTGTTCGCCTACCTGCCCGGAAGGTCCGCCGGGAACCGGGCCCGTGCGGTCACGCACGTCCTGCTGGTGGCGGCGTTCACCGCCCTGCTCGTGGTACTGGTGGCCGCGGCGCCGCTGATCATCCTCCGCTGAGGGCGGAGAGGCCGGGGCCCGGAGGAACCTCCTCCGGGCCCCGCGCGGTCTCCGGACCCCTGTGCGCGGGCATGGCGAAGAGAGCTACCCACAGCCTGTGGATAACTCTGTGGAAAACCCGTGTCGGTGCTGTTCACCCGGGTGCGGACATGCCAGTGGAGAGCACCCGGAGGGAGGGAGGGCCCGCCGTCGTCGCCGGGCGATTCGACCGCCCGGCCGGGGGTCAGTGCCAGCGCGTGGACAGGATGACGGCCACGATGATGCCGCTGAAGCCGATCAGCAGGTTCCAGTTCTGCCAGTCCTGCATGTAGGGGATCTGGCTGCCCGCGATGTAGTAGACGGCGATCCACAGGATGCCCAGCGTGAAGAAGCCGAGCATCGCCGGTGCCAGCCAGCGCGGACTGACCTTGGGCTTCTCCTTCGAAGGAGGCGGTGTGTAGACGGCCTTCTTCTTGCGATCGCTGCGGGACTTGGGCACGGTCGCTGCTCCAGTACGTGGGGCGGGTTCCTGAACGAGAACACAGTCTACGCCCCGGGGGGAGCCCCCGTCACCGGCGGGAGGGCACCGGATCCGCGTCAGGTTCCGGAGACGCCGGGTCGCCCCAGGACAACTCTGGGAACCCGTCCACGGCGCCGCCCCTGCGACCCGGACGGGCCCCGTACACGACGGCGGGCCGCCCCGTGCTGTCGCACGGAACGGCCCGCCGTCACGTCCGGTCCGCTCAATCCCTGCGCATGGAAGGGAACTCGAAGCCGCCGTCGTCGCCGCCGGGCGGGGTCTGGCCCCCGTCCTCACCGTCGGGAGGGGTCTCCCCGCCCTCGCCCGGAGGGGACTCGCCGCCGTCGTCGCCGTCCGGCGGCCCCTCCGTGGCCGGTTCGGTGGCGAGCACGACGTTCACCGTGCTCCCGGGAGCCACGTTCTGCCCCGCCCCCGGGTCCTGCCGGATGACCGTGCCGACCGGGCCCTCCCCGCTCGGCTCCTCGGAGAAGGAGGCGCTCAGGTCCCTCTGCGCCAGAGCCGACTCCGCGCCCTCGCGGGTCATGCCGACCAGGTCGGGTACCTGCACCTGGTCGGGGCCCGAGGAGATCAGCAGCGTGATGTCGGTGTCCGGTGCGACCGACTCCCCGGCGGCCGGGTCGGTGCCGATGGCCTGGCCCTCGGGCACGCTGTCGTCCGCCCTCTGCTCGGAGGTGACGTTCTCGAAGCCCGCGTCGTTCAGCGTGCCGGTCGCGTCGGACTCGGACTGGCCCTGCACGGACGGGATCTCCAGGGCGTCCGGGCCGCTGGAGACGTACAGGACGATCCCCTCGTCCACCGGGACCTCGTCGCCGGCGGGCGGGTCGGTCTCGATGACCTGGCCCTCCTCGACGTCCTGGCTGGCCTGCTGCTCCTGGGTGACGCTCTCGAAGCCCGCCTCGCTGAGGGAGGACTGGGCCTCCGCGACGGTGGACCCCGCCACGTCCGGTACCGCGGCGGTCTGCGTCTCGGGATCCCCTCCCCCCAGGTTCATCAGCACGAACACCAGGATCAGGGAGGCGATCACGCCGACGCCCAGCAGGACCCACAGCGCGGTCTTGCCGCGGCCGTCCTTGCCGCGGTCGTCGTAGCGGTCGTCGTCGTAGTCGTCGTAGTCGTCGTAGTCGTCGTACCGCTCGGCGGGCGCGGGCGGCATCGCCGTCGTGGCGCCGGCGGCGGCCATGGCCATGGTGCCCGCCTGGGTGGGCATCCCCGCCAGGCCGCGCTGGATGTCGGCGCGCATCTCGGCCGCGTTCTGGTACCGCTCCTCGCGGTTCTTGGTCATCGCCCGGAGGGTGACGTCCTCCAGCCAGTGGGGGATCTGGGGGTCGATCTCGGTCGGCGGGACCGGCTCCTCGCGCACGTGCTGGTAGGCGATGGAGACGGGCGAGTCGCCCGTGAACGGCGGACGGCCCGTGAGCAGCTCGTAGAGCACGCAGCCGGTGGAGTAGATGTCGCTGCGCGGATCCACCCGCTCACCGCGCGCCTGCTCCGGGGACAGGTACTGGGCGGTGCCGATGACCTGCGAGGCCTGCGTCATCGTCGCCTGGTTGTCGTCCATGGACCGGGCGATGCCGAAGTCCATGACCTTGACGTCGGCGTTGCGGGTCAGCATCACGTTCGCGGGCTTGATGTCGCGGTGGACGATCCCGTTGTCGTGGCTGTACTCCAGCGCCTTGAGGATGCCGTCGACCAGCTCCGCCGAGCGCTCCGGCAGGAGGCGTCGGTCGTCGTCCAGCAGCTCCTTCAGGGTCCGCCCGTCCACGTACTCCATGACGATGTAGGGGATGGACACCCCGTCGATCATGTCCTCGCCGGTGTCGTACACCGCGATGATGGCCGGGTGGTTCAGGGAGGCGGCGGACTGCGCCTCCCGTCTGAACCTGGCCTGGAAGATGTGGTCCCGGGCCATGTCGTGTCGGAGGGTCTTGATGGCGACGAGCCGATCGAGACGCAGGTCGCGTGCGCGGTAGACCTCGGCCATGCCGCCGCGCCCGACGATGGTGTCGAGCTCGTAGCGTCCGCCGAGGAGCCGGGGCTGGGACATGTCGTGTAGTGATCCTCGTGTCTTCCGGAGGCCGCCCGCGGGCCGCCGCCTACCCTGAACGTCTCTCGCTCATGGTCTCTAGGTCGTGCCTGCTTCTTCTCCGCCGCCGTTGTTACCGCCGCTGCCGCCGTCATCGCCGCCACCGTTGTCTCCCCCGCCGTTGCTCGGCGGCGGTTCCTCGGTCTCACCCGTGCCGGGGTCCGGCGGAGGGCTCTGGCCGCCCTGGGGGTCGTCGTCCTCGCCGTCCTCGGGAGCGTCGCTCTCCTCGCCGCCCTCCTCCGGGGACGCTGACGGGCTCTCCACCGGATCCTGCGGCTGCGTGTTCCAGCCCGTGTCGCCCTCCGGAGCCGCGGGGACGTCAGCCGGAGCGGACTCCACGGGCTCCTCGGTCTCCTCGGGGGAGGAGGAAGGGGTTGCCGCGGGCGGGTCGACGGTGTCGCGCATGTTGCCCACCTCGGACCTCCCGTTGGACAGGAATCCGGCCACCACCGCGGCCGCGATGATGATCGCCGCGGCCGCGGCCGCGAGGATCACGGGCACGCTGACGCGGCGGCGCTCCGGTGCCCCGGCCAGCCTAGCCGACGCGTCGTCCTGACCGGCGACGGCGGTCGGCTGACCCCCGGTCCGGTACGTCATCGCGCCCGAGCCGGGCCCGGTCACCGCTCCCACCACGGCGGTCTGCGCCATGCCCTGGAACCCGTTGGAGGGCGTGGGCGGACCGGTTCCGGCGTTGGAGCGGATCACCGCGGCCGTGTGCGCGACCTCGCTGGCCGACGCGGGCCGGTCCTCGGGCTCCTTCAGCAGAAGGGAGGACACCAGGTGGTCGACGTCGTCGGGCACGTCCTCGGGCAGCTCCGGCGGCTCCTCGCGGGTGTGCGCCAGAGCGAGCGCCACCGGGGTGTCGCCGGTGAACGGCGGTGTTCCGGCCAGGCACTCGTAGGCCACCACGCCGAGGGCGTACAAATCCGAGGAGGAGGTCGCGGGCCTGCCCGAGGCCTGCTCGGGGGAGATGTACTGGGCGGTCCCCATGACCATGCCGGTCTGGGTGAGGGTGACCGACATGTCGCCGCGGGCGATGCCGAAGTCGGTCAGCTTGAGCTGGCCGTCCGGGGTGACCAGCAGGTTGCCCGGCTTGATGTCGCGGTGCACCACGCCGCGCGCGTGCGCGGCGGCCAGGGCCTTGGCCGCCTGGTACACGAAGTCCAGGGTCTGGTCCGCGCTGAGGCGGCCCTGCTCTCGCAGGACCTGCGAGAGCGGTTCGCCGACCACGAGTTCCATGATCAGGAAGGCGCGGCCGTTCTCCTCGCCGTAGTCGTAGACCTGGGCGATCCCGGGGTGGGAGAGGCCGGCGGTGATCCGGCCCTCGGTGCGGAACCGCTCCCTGGCCGTGGGCTCGGCCATCTGGGAGGGGTGCAGCAGCTTGACCGCCACGGGCCGGTTGAGCAGGGTGTCGGTGGCCTTCCAGACCGTACCCATGCCACCGGAGCCCACCTGCTCCTCCAAGCGGTAACGGTCGCTCAGAACGGTCCCGGTGAGGTCACCGGGACCGTTCTGGGAAGACGGTTCGTAGGCGCTCACTACTGAACCACTGCCTCCATCATCTGCCGGGCGATCGGCGCGGCCAGTTCGTTGCCGCTGCCGCCGCCGTACTCGACCACGACCGCGACCGCGACCTGCGGGTCGTCAGCCGGGGCGAAGCCGATGAACCAGTTGTGGGTGGGGCTTCCGTCGCCGGTCTCGGCGGTACCGGTCTTGCCCGCGACCTCCATACCGGAGATGGCGGCGTTGGTACCCGAGCCGCCCGTGCCGGTGACCAGGGTCATCATCTCGGTGAGGTCCTCGGCCGTGCTGGCGCTGATCGCCTGGGAGTAGCTCTCCGGGCTGGTCTGGGTTACCACGGACAGGTCCGAGTCGCGCACGGTGTCCACCGCGTAGGGCTTCATGACCTCACCCGAGTTGGCCACGCCCGCGGCGACCATCGCCATCTGGAGCGGGGTCGCCTGCACGTTGGACTGGCCGATGCCGGCGCGGCCCAGGATGTTGCGGTCGGTCTCCACCGGGGCGCTGCTCGGGATCACCGACAGCGGGACCGTCAGTTCCTCCTCGCGGTTGAACCCGAACGCGGTGGCCTGCTCCGACAGGGCGTCGCCGCCCATCTCGATCGCCCAGTTGGCCATCGAGGTGTTGCAGGAGATCTGGATCGAGTGGGCCAGGGTGTCGGGCTGGCCGCCGTTGCAGGTCCCGCCCGGGGTGGCGTTGGGCAGTGTGCCGCCCAGCTCCAGCACGTCGGGCGCTTCCTGGGTGGTCTCGGGGGTGGCGCCCAGGTGCTCCATGGCCGCCGCGGCGGTCACCACCTTGAACGTCGAACCCGGCGGGTAGAACTCGTGGAGGGCCCGGTTGAGCAGCGGCTTGCGCGGGTCGGCCTCCAGTTCCGTGTAGTTGGCCACGGCCGCCTCGGTGTCGGTGACGCTGACGACCTCGTCGGCGTCGTAGGACGGGTAGGACACCGCGCCCAGGATCGCCCCCGTGCCGGGGTCGAGCGCCACGGCCGCGCCGTTCTTGTCGCCCAGGCCCTGGAAGGCCTCGTAGCCCGCCTGCTGCACCTCCGGGTCCAGGGTGAGCTGGACCTGGGCGCCCTCGGGCTCGCGGCCGGTGATGATGTCGCGGAAGTTGCGCACCGCGAGCCGGTCGTCGGTGCCGTCGAGGAGCGAGTTCTCGGTGAGTTCGATGCCCGAGGCGCCGTAGGTGCGGAAGGACCCGACGATCGGCGTGTACAGTCCGCCGCCCTGGTACATGCGCTGGTACTGGGGGGACTGGCCCTCGTCGGCGATGTCCTCCGAGTAGGCCACGTTGTCGTCCGCGACCAGGATGGGACCGCGTGCCTCGCTGAGCCGTTCGGTGAACTGGCGCCGGTTGAGCGGGTCGTCCTTGATCGCCTGCGCCTGGAAGCCCTGGAGCCAGGTGACGTTGGCCATCAGGATCAGGATCAGCAGGAAGGCGAAGATGCTGAGTCTGCGGATCGGTGTGTTCATCGTTGGATCACCTGTGTCGCGCCCTCGTCCTGGATGGCCTGCGGTGCCGGGCGCCTGGCGTTGTCACTGATGCGGAGCAGGATCCCTATCATGATCCAGTTCGCCATCAGCGCGGAGCCGCCCGCCGCCATGAAGGGCGTGGTCGAGCCGGTCAGCGGGATCACCCGGGTCAGGCCGCCCAGGACGATGAAGACCTGGTAGGCGAGAAGGAAGGCGACACCGCTGGCCAGCAGCTTGTTGAACGCGCCGGTGGTCGCGAGCGCCATGCGCATGCCGCGCTCCACCAACAGGCCGAGCACCATGAGGATGGCGAGCAGGCCGGTCACGCCCAGCTCCTCGCCGACCGTGGCGAGGATGAGGTCGCTGTCGGCGGCGAAGGTGTCGTAGAGCTGCCCCGCGCCGAGGCCGGTGCCGAAGAGGCCGCCGTAGGCCATGGCCACCAACCCCTGCACCAGTTGCGCGCTGCCGCCGACCGCGTCGTAGACCTCCTGGTCGAAGGCGTTGAACCAGATGTTGACTCGGGCCTGGACGTGCCAGAAGAGCAGGTAGGCCACGAACGCGCCGCCGACGAACAGGACCAGGCCGATGGTCACCCACGAGGAGCGCTGTGTGGCCACGTACAGCATCGCCAGGAACGTGCCGAACAGCAGCAGCGAGGTGCCCAGGTCGCGCAGGAGCACCAGCATGCCGATGGCCAGCACCCAGCCGACCAGGATCGGCGCCAGGTCGCGCGCCCGGGGCAGTTCGATGAGCGTGAAGCGGCCGATCTTGATCGGCTTGCCGACGATCTGCAGGACCTGGCGTTTGCTCATCAGATAGGACGCCAGGAAGATCACCAGGGCGATCTTGGCGAACTCCGAAGGCTGCATGGTGAACGGCCCGATGCCGATCCACAGCCGGGCTCCGTACACCTCCTGGCCCAGGCCCGGGATGATCGGCAGGGCGAGCAGGATGATCGCGACCAGACCGCTGATGTAGGTGTAGCGCTGGAGGACCCTGGGGTCCTTGAGGAAGATGATGATGAGGAAGCACAGGACCAGGCCGACCGCGGTCCACATCACCTGCGAACCGGCCCCGGCGCGCTCGATGTCCTCGGCCTCGCCGGCCTGGATGCGCCAGATCATCGCCACGCCGATCCCGTTGAGGAAAAGCGTGCAGGGCAGGATCAGCGGGTCGGCGTAGGGCGCCACGAAACGCATCGCCACGTGCGCGGCTGCGGACAGGGCCGCGAAGGTCAGGCCCACCGTCCACATCGCGCCGGGGACCCGGCCGTTGAGGTTGACGCCCGCGATCGCGATGCCCGCCATGGTGATGACGATGGCGAAGAGGATGAGTACCAGTTCGGCGTTGCGCCTCTTGACTGGCGGCAGCGCGGTGGGCGCCTCGGGTTCGGAAGCCTTACTCACGCGGGCTCACCCGGACCCTTCCCCGGTCCGGGCCCCGGACGTGCCCTCGCTCAGCACGTCCACGCTCGCCCGGGCGTCGTCCAGGCTCTCCGCGGGCAGTGTGTTCTCCACCGAGCCGCGGTCGGCCTCCGAGAGCGAGTCCAGGGTGATCCCGGTCTCCTCCACCTCCTCCGACAGGCTGAAGCCCGCGATGTCGGTGTTGATGCCCTGGTAGATGCTGACGGTGTCCCCCGAGGGGGAGGGGCCCACGTAGTACTGGCTGTTCACGTAGCGGCTGCCGAAGTAGTACGTGGCACCCGCGACGACGGCGACCACGACCACGAACACCAGCACCATCGGCCACCAGCGCCTGCGGCGGTACTCGGGTTCGGGACGGCCCCGCCGGTCGGTCGGCGGGGCCTCGTAGTCGTCGTAGTCGCTGTTGTAGGGCTCCTGGTAGGCGCCGCCCGCAGCGTAGGCGTCCGGGCCGGGCTCGTCGCGGACGGGGTCCATCTCGGCGGTGTCGCCGGACCCCCCGCGCAGCTCCTGCGCCCGTCTGGCGGGCGTGTCGTTGCCCTGGTCGACGTTCTCGCGGCGCTGGTCGGCGGCGCCGACCACCTGGGAGGCGCGGGTGGGCCCCTCGCTGTCGGTCTCGGCCTCGATGACGTCGGCGACGACCGCGGTGATGTTGTCCGGGCCGCCTCCGCGGATGGCCAGCTCGATGAGCTTCTTGGCCGCGCTGCGCGGGTCGGCCTCGGTGGCGAGGGTCTCGTGGATTGTCTTCTTGCTGACCACGCCGGAGAGCCCGTCGGAGCAGAGCAGGTAGCGGTCGCCCGTCTTGGCCTCGCTGATGGAGATGTCGGGGTCGACCGGGCTCTTGCCGTCCAGGGCGCGCAGGATGAGGGACCGCTGCGGGTGGGTGGCGACCTCCTCCTCGGTGATCTTGCCCTCGTCCACCAGGGTCTGCACCAGGGTGTGGTCGTGGGTGATCTGCTCGAAGCGGGGGCCGCGCATGAGGTAGGCGCGGGAGTCGCCGATGTGGATGAGCGCCACCCGCGGACCGGCCCAGAGCATGGCGGTCAGGGTGGTGCCCATGTTCTCCAGTTGGGGCTCCTCCATGATCCTGCGCGACAGGGAGGCGTTGGCCTGCTCGACGGCGCGCTGGAGCACCTCGGCCATCTCGTCGGACCGGGGCGGCTCGGAGTCGAGGCGGCGGATCGAGGAGATCGCGATGGAGCTGGCCACCTCGCCGCCCGCGTAACCGCCCATACCGTCGGCGACCGCGAGGAGGTTCTGGCCGGCGTAGCCGGAGTCTTCGTTGCCTTCGCGGAGGCAACCTACGTCGGAGTACGCCGCGTATCGGAGAGCGATTGTCATTTGCGCAGTTCCAGGACGGTTTTGCCGATACGGATGGGCTGTCCCACCGTGATGGGCTGGGGGCGGTTCAGCTTCTGCTGGCCGAGGTAGGTGCCGTTCGTCGAGTTCAGGTCCTCCACGAACCAGCGGCCGTTGTCGGAGTAGACGCGCGCGTGGCGGCCGGACGCGTAGTCGTCGGTGATGACGAGCGTGGAGTCCGGGGCGCGTCCGATGAGGATGGGCTGCGAGGCGAGGTCGACGCTGGTGCCCTTGAGCGACCCCTGGGTGACGACCAGGGCCGTGGGCTCGTTCCGGCGCGCGCGGGGCTGCCGTGGCGGCCGGGCGGGCTGCGCCGACGAGTACGACGCGGAGGGGTCCTGGTCCCGGCGCGGCGCCGCCGGGCGCGGTTTCCTCCGGGGCTTCTTCTTGGAGCCGAAGAGATCCGTGCGGATCACACCGATCGCGGTGAGGACGAACAGCCAAAGCCCCGCGAGATACACGATCTTGATCAGTATGAGGGTCAAGTTGGACATCGAACTGCTCTTCAGCCCCTGTCGTGCTTCGGCCGGGATGGCGGTCATCTGCGCCGCCACCGTGTCTGCCCACCTTCGGGTCGGTGAGTCTCGAGGTCGCTGGACGCGGCCTGCGGCCGCGGCCATTGTGCCCGATCGGTCAGGTCTTCGCGGAGACTACCTTCCCGGCCGGATATCCGACAGCGGGCCCGAGCCCGGCCCGCCCCTTGTCAGACGCCGGCGGAACCGCGTTGGTTTTCCGGTTCCGCCGCCGGACGTCAGTCGCGGCGGAACGTCATGGTGGTGCGGCCGAGGCTGATCCTGCTGCCGTCCACCAGGCGGGCCTGCCTGACCTGTTGTCCGTTGACGAAGGTCCCGTTCGTGGACCCCTTGTCCACGAGGACGGCCTCGTCGCCGTCCAGCCGGATCTCCACGTGGTGGCGGGAGACGCCGTTGTCTACCAGGCGCAGGTCGCAGTCGGTGCCGCGGCCCAGGAGGGTGACCGGGGTGGTCAGCTCGAAGGACTGCTGCATCCCGTGGCTGGCGATGGCGCCCTCGGCGGCGGCGCCGCCGGGGGAGATCAGCAGGCGCGGACGCCCGGCCTGCTGCTGGCCCCCGCCCGGACCGGGGTCGCCTACGGGCTGGCGGACCTCGCCGTCCTTGCCGACCATGGTGCCGCGCACGACGCCGGAGCGGATGCGGAAGCGGCCGGTCTTGAGGCCTTCGTCGGACCTGAAGTGCACGCGGACCGGCCCGACGAAGGAGTAGCCCTGCTCCGTCGCGTAGTCGCGTGCCAGCTTGGACAGCTCCTGCCCCAGGCTGTCGGCGTAGACTTCGAGGCGCTCCTTGTCGCTGCTGGCCAGCTCGACGATGAAGTCGTTCGGAACCAGGGTGCGGCCCTGGGCGACGATGGCCGCCCGCTCGTCCATCTCACGCTGGACGGCGCTCGCCACCTCGACCGGTTGGAGCTCGGACTTGAAGGCCATCGCGAAGGTGCCTTCGATCATGCCCTCAAGCCTGCGCTCGAAGCGTTGGAGCACTCCCACGAGGTACCTCCCTTTGTACTCCACTTCGTATGTGTAGACGATCGTAACCGGGTCAAGGTGCCCCTGGTTTCAGGCGCACCCCCGGGACGGCCGCCCGGAGGCCGTGGACCGGTGGTCCGAAAAGCGTGTGCGACCCACCTTCAGACCGTGCTAGCCTTATGCATGTCGCCAGGGGGAAACGGCCCGAAAGCCCGGTTCACCTGGCAACAAAACTGAATGGCATGTCACTCGGGCGGGTGGCGGAACGGTAGACGCGCACGGTTCAGGTCCGTGTGTCCGAAAGGATGTGAGGGTTCAAATCCCTCCTCGCCCACGTTGCGCGGGTTGCTGCTCGCCGACCTCCGGTCGGCTCGCGGCAGCCCGCGATCTGTTTTTCGGGGGGCGACCCCCGTACCCCCGGTTGGCGCGGGTCGCTGCTCGTCGGCCTCCGGTCGGCTCGCGGCAGCCCGCGATCTGTTTTTCGGGGGGCGACCCCCGTACCCCCGGTTGGCGCGGGTCGCTGCTAGCGGTCAGTCTCGGGGCACGACTCCCTCATACCCCGGTGGCGTCGGATTACCCGGCGAGGGCCGTTCGACCCCTCCACCGGTTTCCCGCTTCTCCCGGCCTCTTCCCCGGTCCCGCGGCCGGACCGGGAGCGCGCCACGGACCGGAACCGGGCGGCGCCCCCGCCCGGTTCCGGTCCCGGCACCCGTGTCCTTCCTCTCCCCTCGGTCACCCGCTCCAGCCGCTCGCCGGTCGAGACCCGTTCCGGTGAGGCCTCGATCCGGTCGAAGGAGCGGTGTTCCCGGCTCCCGCGAGGGCGAAGCGGACCGGGCCCGCCTGCGGGACCGCGGGTCCCAGGCGCTCAGCCGCGTGCGGCGACCTCCTCCCGGTCGGACCCGCCGGGCCGGTCGACGGGGTCGAGTTGGACACCGCAGGCCAGGCGCCGGGTGTGGTCCACGACGCGCGTGGGCCCGTCGAGCAGCACCGGCACGGTGTGCCGGACGTCCTCGCTGGACGCGGACAGCAGCAGCTCCAGGCGGCCGGGTTCGACGAGGCGCCGCGCGTCCGGGCCGGTGTAGGAGGCCAGGTCGGCGTGGACGGAGAAGTCCACCGCCCTCGCCTCCCCGGGCTCCAGGTGCACCCGCGCGTAGCCGATCAGCTGTCTGCGGGGCCTGGCCACCTGGGCGACGGGGTCGTGCAGGTAGAGCTGGACGACCTCGGTCCCGGCGGCCCCGCCCACGTTGCGGACGGTGCAGCCGACGGTGAACTCGCCGTCGGTGCCCACCCGGGGGACCTCATCCGGTCGGACGGCGCCCGCGTCCACGCGCGGGTCCTCCCAGGCGAACCGGGTGTAGGACAGGCCGTGGCCGAAGGGGTGGCGAGGGGTGGGGTCCACCGAGCTGACCTCGCTGCGGTGGGCCAGTTCGGGGCCCAGGTAGGTGGCGGGCTGGCCTCCGGGCGCGCGCGGCACCGACACCGGCAGGCGCCCGCTGGGATTGACCCGGCCCGAGAGCACCCCCGCCACGGCGGGCATGCCCTCCTCGCCGGGCAGGAAGGCCTGGACTACGGCGGCCAGCCGGTCGGCGACCGGGCCCAGCGCGTAGGGCCGTCCGGACACCACCACCGCGACCACGGGGGTGCCGGTGTCGGCCAGGGCCTCCAGGAGCTCCTGCTGGACCCCGGGAAGGCGCAGCTCCTCGGCGTCGCAGCCCTCGCCGGAGGTGCCCCGTCCGAACAGGTCGGAGCGGTCGCCCACCACGGCCACGCACACCCTCGCGCGCCCGGCCGCCGACACGGCCTCGGCGAAGCCGTCGGTGGAGTCGCCGTCCACCGAGCATCCGGCGCGGTGCTCGACGCGGACGCCGGGCAGCTCGCCGCTCAGGGACTCCAGCAGGGTGGGGATCTCCACGCCGACGGCGGTGCCGGGGTGGCGCCTGCCCACGTGGGCGGGGAAGGAGTAGCAGCCGAGCACGGCGTCGGCGGTGTCGGCGAGCGGGCCGACCAGGGCCAGGTCCCCGGTGTCGGACAGGGGGAGCGCGTCGTCGGTGTTGGCGAGCAGGACCACCGAGCGCTCGGCGAGTTCGCGGGCCAGCGCGCGGTGTTCGGCGGGGTCCAGGTCCACGGCGACGGCGGGGTCCCCGGGCTCAGGGGACCAGTCGGCGTCGAGCAGGCCCAACTGGCACTTCTGCGTCAGCACGCGCCGGGCGGCCCGATCGACCAGCTCCTCGGGCACCTCGCCCGAGCGGACCAGGGCGGTGAGCCGGTCGCCGTAGCAGTGCACGGTGGGCAGTTCGACGTCCACGCCCGCGGCCAGGGCCAGGGCGCCGGCCCGCTCGGCGGAGTCGGCGACGCGGTGCAGGGTCTGGAGGAAGGCGACTCCGAAGTAGTCGGCCACCACGGTGCCCTCGAAGCCCCACTGGTCGCGCAGCAGGCCGGTGAGCAGGCGCGTGTCCGCGGCGGCGGGCACCCCGTCGTTGTCGTTGTAGGCGGACATGACCGACCCGGCGCCCCCGTCGCGCACGGCCATCTCGAAGGGGGGCAGCAGGATGTCGGCGAACTCGCGCGGGCCGATCGAGACCGGCGCGAGGTTGCGGCCGCCGCGGGAGGCCGAGTAGCCCGTGAAGTGCTTGAGGGTGGCCACGATCCCGGCGGACTGCAGGCCGCGCACGTAGGCGGTGCCCACGGTCCCCACGAGGTGGGGGTCCTCGCCGATGGTCTCCTCGGTGCGGCCCCAGCGGGGATCGCGGGACACGTCCAGCACGGGGGCCAAGCCCTGGTGGACGCCGACCCGGCGCATGCTCGCGCCGATCTGCGCGGCCATCCGCTCGACCAGGTCGGGGTCGAAGCTGGCGCCCCAGGCCAGGGGGACCGGGTAGATCGTCGCGGTCCAGGCGGCGAACCCGGCCAGGCACTCCTCGTGGGCCAGGGCCGGGATGCCGAAGCGGTTGGCGGCCATGATCTCCCGCTGGCTGCGGGCCAGCGACGCCCGGCCGGCGGCCGGGTCGACCGGGGCGGTGCCGAAGGGCCGCGTGAGCTGACCGAGGCCGTGCTCGATGACCTTCTCCCAGGCGGGGGGCTCCTGGGTGAGGTCGTGCTGGTGCGGTGCGACGGCCTCGCCGGAGGCGTCCGCGCTCACCCACACACCGTGAAGCTGGGCGACCTTCTCCTCCAGGGTCATCGATCCCAGCAGTCGCTCGACGCGCGTCGCGCCGGGGAGGGAGGGGTCCCGCCAACCTTCGTCGGCGGCCTCCCGGTCCGCGACGTGTTCCGAGGGTCCGGTCATGTGGGTGGGCCTTCCTGTGCTCAATGGGGGTGCGGGGGAGTGGTGTGTCCGGATGGTGGCCCGCGCGCCATGGAAATCCGAAACTTTCGAATTTAGTATCGAAACTTACTGACGCAGAATGTACGTAGTCCCGGTAGGCGGGTCAACCCCCGCGAGAGATACACGTCACAGGAAGGTGGTGACCTGCGGTGCTGAAAAGAGGGCTGCGGGCAGTGGGGAAAGGGTTTCGCCAGGCGCGCCCAGGGGAACTCGAAGGTGTTCGAAACTTTCGGAAAAGCGGCCGGGGCCAGCCGCCCGGGCCTCCCCGAGTCTCCGAAGGGGCGGATGGGACACTTCGGGCGTGGGAATTCTCGAACGACTCCATGAGATCGGGCGGCCGCTGGTCGCCGAGCAGCGGGCGCACCCGACCGTCGCCGGGATCGCCCGGGGCGACCTGGACGAGCGCGCCTTCCGGTACTGGCTGGAGCAGGACCACCTCTACCTGCTCGACTACGCGAGGGCCTTCTCCCGGCTGGCCTGGCAGGCCCCCGACGGGCACCTCGCCGACCTGGTGGGCATCGCGCACAGCACCCTCAACGAGGAACTGGAGCTGCACCGCTCCCTGTCCGGGGAGTTCGGCGCCGACCTGACCACCCGGGACAAGGGTCCGGCGTGCGCGGCCTACACCGCTTGGCTGCTCGACGCCGCCGCCGACTACCGCGACGGGCTCGCCGCGGTCTACCCGTGCATGTGGGGCTACAACCAGCTCGGGCTCGCGCTCGCCGAGAGCCGCCCGGAGGAACCGCGCTACCGCCGGTGGGTTGACACCTACGCCGACCCGGAGTTCACCGCCCTCACCGAGCGCTACGGGCGGATGCTGGAGGAGGCCGCCCCGGAGCCCGGGCGCGCCGAGCGCCTCTTCCTGGAGGGCATGCGCCACGAGGTCGCCTTCTGGGACACGCCCCACACGGCGCGCACCGCCTGAACCGCGCGCACGCGCGACGGGGAGCCCGGCGGCGCGGCCCGGCTCCCCGCTCTGCCGCCCAGTGCAGCCCCGTCAGGGGTTGAGCACCGTGGACAGGGTCTCGAAGCGCTCGATCTCGCAGCCGTTGCGCTTGTTGAACTCGGTGTCGACCTCGGTCCCGCCGACGTGCCCGGTCACGTGGACGACCTCGGGGCCGCCCACCTGCATCGTGCACATCATGTCGGAGGTGTCGCCGCTGGTGAAGGGGCCGGTGCCGACCTCCTCGATCTCGGCGCAGGCCGCCTCGGGGTCGGGGTGGTCGCCGCCCGCGGGGGAACAGGTGAGGGTCCACACCCCCTCCTCGTAGCCCTCCGCGGGCTCCAGGCCCTCGTCCCCGCTGAGAGTGCGTTCGATGGTGAGGCTGGTCTCGGCCTCCCCGCCGCCGGTCTCCCCCGGCGGAGGGGAGGCCGTTTCGGAGGCGGAGGAGCTGGTGTCGTCGGGTGCGGACCCGGGTGCGTTCACCTCGGCGGGTTCGTTGCCGCAGGCCGTGAGGAGCAGGCCAAGGGCTGCGATGGCGGCGAGGCGGACCGGCAGGGCCGTCGCGAAGGTGTGCTGAGCCATACAGTTCGGACGCGGGGGGTTTCCGACGGGTTCCCCCGCTTCTCACATTTTTCGGAGTACACGGATACAGGGAGTCACATGTTCGGCAGCGGTGTTCCGGAGGCCAACGCCACCGAGGTGCCCGAGGGCGCCTACCTCCTCGACGTCCGCGAGGACGACGAGTGGAACGCGGGCCACGCGCCCGACGCGACGCACATCCCGCTCGGCCAGCTCAACGAGCGCGCGGACGAGGTCCCGCGCGACCAGCGGGTCTACGTCGTCTGCCGCGTGGGCGGCCGCTCGGCGCAGGCCGTCGCGGCGATGAACCAGGCCGGGTGGGACGCGGTCAACGTCTCCGGCGGCATGCGGGCCTGGCAGCACGCCGGACGCGACATGGCCGCGGGGGGCGGCGCGGAGCCCCGGGTGATCTAGCGCCCAGGAGCCGATTTGGCTCCGATTGCGCAAAGCCCTGCCCCCGGGCCGCTTCCGGGTGGCACTATGACGTCGTGAGTTCCGAGCGCGCGCCCCTCAGCGCCGAAGCCGTGCTGGCCGCCTCAGCGGACGCGGTGGTCTGCGTCGACAGCGAACTCCGAGTCACCCTCTGGAACCCGGCCGCCGAGCGGTTGTTCGGCTGGCGTGCGGAGGAGGTGCTCGGGGGCGAGCTGCCGATCGTCCCCGCCGAGCTGAGGGCCGAGTACGGCGCGGTGCTCGAACACGTGCGCGCCGGAACCCCGCTGTCCATCCACACCCGCCGGGTGCGCAGGGACGGCGCTGTCATCGACGTGCGGATCAACACCAACCGGGTGCCCGGCGCCGACGGCGGCGTGGCGGGGTGGGTGCTCAACATCTACCCCTCCGACAGTGACGTGCAGGCCCGCTCCTCGGCGATGGAGCGGGCCCGTCTCGTGCGGCGGCTCACCGACGTGGTCGTCGACATCAACGCCGACCTCAGCCTCAAGACCGTGCTCGACCGCATATCCCGCGGCATCACCGAGCTCACCGGGGCGGACGCGGGCGGCTTCGTCCTGCTCAACGAGGACCGCGTGGAGCTGGTCAGCATCTCGGAGCTGTCGGAGGACCTCCAGGGGTTCAGCTCGGCGCTGGACGACAGCCTGTTCGGCGAACTGCTGCGCAGCGGCAAGTCCGTGCTGCTGGCCAACGAGGACACCCGCGGCCTCCAGGACCTGGTCTGGGCCGACCTGCCCGGGCTGCACACCATCGCGCTGGGCGTGTCCAACGTGCACGGCCGCCCCTACGGCGCCCTCTACGCGCTCTACAGCCAGCGCAAGGTCGGGCACGTGGAGCTGGAGCTGCTCGAACTGCTCGCCGCGCACGCCGGGGTGGCGATCGGCAACGCGCTGGCCTACGAGGAGCTCAACCGCCAGCGCGTCCACGAGCAGGCCGTGGCCGACTCCAGCGCCGACGGGATCGCCGTGCTCGACTTCGGCGGCCGGGTGCGCAAGTGGAACCGGTCGGCGGTGGAGCTCACCGGCTACCCGGCCGAGGTGGTGGAGGGGCGCCACCCGCCCTTTCCGCTGCCCGCCTGCCACGGCCAGCCCGTCAAGCACAAGCTCCGCGACGGCCGCTGGCTCGAGATCCTGATGGCGCAGATCCCGCGCACCCACGAGTGGGTGGTGGACTTTCGCGACATCACCGCGCAGAAGGCCATGGAGGACGAGCGCGAGGAGTTCCTGGCCACGAGCGGACACGAGCTGCGCACACCCATCACCGTCATCCACGGGTACGCCACCACTCTCCTGCGCAAGTGGTCCCGGCTCAGCCCGGACTCGCAGTACCAGGCCGTCGGCACCATCGCGGAGCGCTCCTCCGCCCTGGCCGCGCTGGTGGACCGGCTCCAGTTGGGCTCGGACGTGGCGCGCGGCGAGATGCGGGTCGGCCGCGACCGGTTCGACCTGCCCGAGGTGCTGCGGCAGGCGGTCAGCGCCTTCCGGCCCCTGTCCGACCGGCACGACGTCGCCCTGGACGACCTGCCCGACCTCCCGCCCACGGCGGGAGACCCGCTGGCCACGAGCATGATCATGGACCAACTGCTGGACAACGCCCTCAAGTTCTCGCCCCGGGGCGGGGCCGTGCGCGTGAGCGCGCGGAAGGAGGGCGACGCCGTCGCGGTCGTGGTCGACGATGAGGGCGTGGGGCTGCGCCCGGGCGACGAGGAGCGGATCTTCGACCGCTTCGTGCAGTCCGGGGTGCGCGGTGAGGAGTCCCGCTTCGGCGGACTCGGGCTCGGCCTCTACATCGTGCGCCAGTTGGCCAGGGACCAGGGCGGCGACGTGACCGCCCAGCGCCTTGAGCGCGGGACGCGCATGCGGTTCACCGTGCCGCTGTACTCCGGGGAGGGCCCGGGGCCCTCTGCACGCGGCGAACCGCTCCACAGGCAACATGAGTCCCAGGAAACAACAAAAACCTCACCAACCCCCGAACCCCTGTCCCGCCAGCGTTCCCCGCGCCGACGTGCGAGCCGTACGCCGTGATTCACCTCGCGGTGGGTTTCCTCCCGAGGTGAACGGGGCATTTCCACCCCTGGTGGAATTCGCTGGCACACATCGGGCGGGTTCCGAACGGCCCGAGAAAGCACCAACGCGCAGGGATTTCGACGTGTCAGGAGACCACACCCCACTCGACGCGGGGGACAGCCCGCACAAGGTCGAGCGGAGCGTCACGCTCCCCCACACCCCCGCCACCGTGGCCGGTGCCAGGCAGCGGCTCTGCCGCGACCTCCGCGCCATGTGCGTCAGCGAGGAGTGCGTGGACGACGCGGCCCTCGTCCTCAGCGAACTCGTCAGCAACGCCCTCCGCCACGCCCGCCCCCTGCCCACCCCGGAGAACCCCGAGGACAGCGTGGGCGTGTCCTGGCGGGCCGAGGTGGACCGCGGGTCGGGGGCGTGCGGCTGGGTGGAGATCGCCGTACGCGACGGCGGCTCCAGCACCATGCCCCGGGTGGCGCGGCCCTCGGTCTCCGGCCTGGGCGGCCGGGGCCTGGGCATCGTCCAGTCCCTGTCCGGCCGCTGGGGCACCGAGATGGACGCGACCACCACCACGGTGTGGGCTGTCCTGGAGATCCCCGCCGAGGGCTCCGCCGCCGAGGAGGACACGACCCGGGGGCTGCCGGAGGGTCTCGGGGCGAATCCGTACCCGGACGCCGCCGACGTCGTCGAGCTGCGGCTGGGCGCCGCCGAGGACACCAGGGTCCGCAGCGCCCTGCTCTGAGGGAGGCCGCCGCCACCGCGGAGGAACGTCTCCGATGTCGCGAAACACCGCCAACGAGGTGGCCCGGCGCTGGTGGGGCCGCTACAGTCACGACTGTGGAGTTGAAGATATCAAGCCGGTCTCAGCAAGACGTCGCGGTGGTAACCGTTGGCGGTGAGATCGACCTGTACACGGCACCCCAGTTGCGTGATGAGCTCATCGGAGCCCTGGAGGACGGGGCACGACGGCTGGTCGTCGACATGTCGCGGGTGGAGTTCTGCGACTCGACCGGCATCAGCGTGCTGCTCTCCGCGATGAAGCGCTCCCGCGACAAGGACGGCGACCTGGAACTCGTGGCTCCCAGGCCCGCGGTGACCAAGGTCTTGGAGGTGACCGGGCTCGACGCGGTGTTCGTCATCCACCCCGACCTCGACGCTTTGCCGGTGGCCGCGGGAACCGGCACCGCCCAGTAGACGGGACGCGCGTGCTTCGTGGGGAGGGCGCCGGTCCCGAGGGGACCGCGATCGCCGTGGTCATCGCCGCCAAGGACGAGGCGGTGCGCGTGGGCAGCACCGTCGAGGCCGCCCTCGCACTGCCCGGGGTGGACCTGGTCGTCGTGGTCGACGACGGCTCCGCCGACCGCACGGCCGATATCGCGCTCGACGCCGGGGCCCGGGTGATCAGGCACAGCCGCAACCGCGGCAAGGGGGCCGCGATGGAGACGGGCGCGGAGGGCGTCCGGCTCATCGAGGAGCACGAGGCCGGGGACGGGCTCCCGCGCTCCCCCCGGCACCTGCTGTTCCTGGACGCCGACCTGGAGGCGACCGCCGCGGAGGCGGCGCCGCTCGTCGAACCGGTCCGCGACGGCAAGGCGGACATGACCATCGCCCTCTTCCCCGCGACCCGCATGCGCCTGGGCGGCCACGGGTTCGTGGTGCGCCTCGCGCGCGGCGGCGTCAGCAAGGCCACCGGGTGGGAGCCCGAGCAGCCCCTCAACGGCCAGCGCTGCCTCACGCGCGCGGCCTTCGAGGCGGCCAGGCCGCTGGCCCCCGGCTTCGGTGTGGAGACCGGCCTGACCATCGACGTGCTGAGGGCGGGCTACCGGGTGCTGGAGGTGGAGGTGCCGCTGGAGCACCGGGCCACCGGCACCGACCTGCGCGCCCAACTGCACCGGGCCCACCAGTTCGCGGACGTGGCCCGGGCCCTGGCGGTGCGCGAACTGCGGCCCACCGTGCGGCGCGGGTGGGACCGCGCCCGTGAGCGCACGCGCGCGGCGGGACGGCAACTGTCCCGCAAAATCGGGCACATGACTTGGAGAAACCGCCCGAAGTAGCCACATGGGTGCAGTGTGTAGCTATACGCTCGCTCCGTGTTCACTTCGATCCTGGCTTTGACGGGAATGCTCTCGGGACTGGGCGCGCTCGCCCTCGGCTGGCACGCGCTGTCCAGTGCCCGTGTGGTCGGCAGCGAGTCCCGGGCACTCGCCCAGCGGGCGGCCGCGGTCAGCGCCTCGGGCGTGGACCCCTTCGCCGTGCGCGACGTGGCGGTGCTCCACTACGACGCCCTGGAGGAGATGTCGGGCGCCCGCTCCTTCTCCCTGGCACTGCTCAACAGCGAGGGCGACGGCGTCGTCGTCACCTCCATCAACGGGCGCACCGAGTCGCGCACCTACGCCAAGGCGGTGGTGGGCGGGGAGTGCGACACCCTGCTCAGCCCGGAGGAGTACCGGGTCGTGCGGTCGGCCCGCCTGGGGGAGGGCGTCGGCGCGGCCGCGAACGCGGGAAGCCCCTCGTCGCGGGAGGTGCCCTCCGCCGGGGTCCGGCCGACGCCCCCGTCCGCCGTGCGGGAGGAGCCCGGGCCCCCGTCGTCCCGGGACGGGGAGCGGTGCGCGGGTGAGGACGCGGAAGCCGTTGACGCGGGTCCGACCCGGGAGCGGGACGAGGCCGCCCCGGCAGCCTCGACCGGCACGGGCGCCGGAACCGGTCCGGCCGCCTCGGCCGCCCGGACCGCCCCGACCGCTCCCACGTCCTCAGCCGTCCCGAACGGCGCGGGTGTGACCCGGGGGAAGGCGGAACCGGCTCCGGCGGGCCCGTCAGCACGGACGGCCCGCGCCACCGAACCCGTCGCGGATGACGACCGAGAGGCTTCCGAGGTCGTGCCGGCCTCGACCGGCACGGGAGCCTCAGCCGTTCGGTCCGCCTCAGCCGCCCCGGGCGGCGACCGGGAGGAGCAGGAGCCCCGCGGCCTCGTCTCGGTGATCCGCAGGACCGTCGGGCGCGGCGGCGCCGACCGTCGGCCCCCCGTCGCGGCCGTGCGTTCGGGCGTCGGAGCGGCGAGGCCGATCGCCTCCGCCAACGTCACGGTGCGGCCGGGGCCCTCCGCCACCGCGGCGGGGAGCACGGGGACCCCGGCCACCGGGAACACGGCGGCCGCCCAGCAGAGCCCGGAGGCCCCGGCCGACGAGGAGGCCGGCGGGGAGGGCGCCCGGGAAGCGGAGGCCCCCGCGCCGGAGGCGCGCAGGTGACCGCTCCGACAAGGCCCGGACTCCGGTCCGACCCCGGACACGGGACCGCGCCGCGTCCCGAAGCACCGCACCCGGCGCACCGGTCCGTATAGCCTGGTGTTATGCCCAACCGCTACGCCTACCTCGGCCCCGAGGGCACCTTCACCGAAGCCGCGCTGCGCAACCTGCGTCCCGACGCCCCCGACGAGGCCCGCGTCCCCTGCGAGGGGGTCGCCGCGGTCTTCGACGCGGTCCGCTCCGGCACGGTCGACGGCGGAGTCGTCCCTTTGGAGAACTCGGTCGAGGGCGGTGTCACCGCGACCATCGCCGAACTCGTCAACGGCGCCCCGCTCCTCGTCACCGGCGAGACCGCGGTCCCGGTCGACTTCTCCCTGTTCGCGCGGAGCGGGACGGTGCTGGAGGACGTCAAGCGGGTGGCCACCCACCCCCACGCCCTCGCCCAGTGCCGGGGCTGGCTCTCCCGCAACCTGCCCGACGCGGACACGCACACCGTCTCCTCCACGGCCGCCGCCGCGCGCGCCGTCTCCGAGCCCGGCGCGCCCTACGACGCGGCCATCTGCGCCGTGATCGCCGGGGAGCGCTACGGCCTGCACGCCCTGGCCTCCGGTATCGGCGACCGCTCCGACGCGGCCACCCGCTTCATCTACCTGTCCCGGCCCGGCGCACTGCCCGCGCCCACCGGGGCCGACCTGACCTCGCTCGTCGCCTTCATCGCCGACGACCACCCCGGCGCCCTGATCGAGGTCCTCAACCAGTTCGCCGTGCGCGGGGTCAACCTGACCCGGCTGGAGTCGCGCCCCACCGGCGACAGGCTCGGCAGCTACTGCTTCTGCATCGACGCCGAGGGGCACGTGGCCGAGGCCCGGGTCGGGGAGGCGCTCATGGGCATCCGTCGGGTCTGCCGGGACGTGCGCTTCCTGGGCAGCTACCCGCGCAGCGGCCGCACCACCGAGAACGACCCGCCCCTGCGGCCCCGACCGGCCACCGACGCCGACTTCGCCGAGGCGGAGCAGTGGCTGGCGCGCATACGCGCCGGCCGGGTCGACTGAGGCCGGTCCCCGGCTCCGTCGACGGCTCCCCGCGCGGCGCGCGAGCGGCCCCTGACGGTGGCCGCCCGCTCCCGGGTCCGCGCTCCCCCCCGGCGCCCGAGACCGGCGTTCCTCAGGCCCGGGCCACCTCGCTCGGGAAGCCCCGGCGGACCTCCTGCCCCGCGTCCGCGCGGTCCAGCTCCAGGCACAGCGCCAACCTCAGCGCGAAGTCCTCCGGGCGCGTCGCCCCCAGCACCTCCAGCGCGCTGCTGAGCTCCTCCGCGGTCATCTCGTTCAACGGCTTCACGATCGTCCCCCTACTCGGTCGTTCAAGGGAAGGACGAGGTCAGCGGGCATCTATGACGCGGTCGCGGAAAAGATGTCGGGAGGGTCGGGCCCGGACGGTAACCTGCAAGACGTGATCGACCTTCGCGCTCTTCGAGAAGACCCCGAACGACTCCGCGCCTCGCAGCGGGCACGGGGGGAGGACCCCTCCGTCGCCGACCGCCTGCTCGGGCTCGACGCCGACCGCCGCTCCGCGCTGTCCCGGTTCGAGACCCTGCGCGCCGAGCAGAAGAGCGTGGGCAGGTCCGTCTCCAAGGCCTCCCCGGAGAAGCGCGAGCAACTCCTGACCCGCGCCAAGGCCCTGGCCGCCGAGGTCAAGGAGGCCGAGGCCGAGGCGGGCCGCCTCGCCGACGAGCTGGACGCCCTCCTTTCCGGCGTGCCCAACCTCGTGGAGGAGGGCGCGCCCGAGGGCGGCGTGGACGACTTCAGGATCCTGGAGACCGTCGGCGCCCCCCGCTCGTTCGACTTCACCCCTCGCGACCACCTTGAGCTGGGCGAGATGCTCGGAGCCATCGACATGGAGCGGGGTGCCAAGGTCTCCGGGGCCCGGTTCTACTTCCTCACCGGCGTGGGCGCCCAGCTGGAGCTGGCGCTGCTCAACATGGCCATGAACCAGGCCGTCCAGGCCGGCTTCACGCCGATGATCCCGCCGGTGCTGGTGCGGCCCGAGACGATGGAGGGCACCGGGTTCCTCGGTTCGCACGCCGACGAGGTCTACCACCTGCCCGCCGACGACCTCTACCTCGTGGGCACCTCCGAGGTGCCGCTGGCCGGGTACCACTCGGGGGAGATCCTGCCCGCCGACGCCCTGCCCAACCGCTACATCGGCTGGTCGCCGTGCTTCCGCCGCGAGGCGGGCTCCTACGGCAAGGACACCCGAGGCATCATCCGCGTCCACCAGTTCAACAAGGTGGAGATGTTCGTCTACACCCACCCCGACCAGGCGCACGAGGAGCACAAGCGGCTGCTCGCCTGGGAGCGGGAGATGCTGGACAAGCTGGAGCTGCCCTACCGCGTGGTGGACATCGCCGGCGGCGACCTCGGCACCAGCGCCGCCCGCAAGTACGACTGCGAGGCGTGGGTCCCCACCCAGGAGACCTACCGGGAGCTGACCTCCACCTCCAACTGCACCGAGTTCCAGGCACGCCGCCTCAACGTGCGGTTCCGGGACGAGGACGGCAAGCCCCGCTTCGCCGCCACCCTGAACGGCACTCTGGCCACCACCCGCTGGATCGTCGCCATCCTGGAGAACCACCAGCGCGAGGACGGCTCCGTGGTGGTCCCCGAGGCGCTGCGCCCCTACCTGGGCCGCGACGTCCTGGAGCCGGTCGCCAAGGGCAGGTAGCACCCGGGGCCCGGCACCCGTACACCCGGACCGCAGGGCCCCGCGCCGGACACGCGAGGAGCCCGCCCCCGTCCGGGGGCGGGCTCCTCGTCCGGTGCTACAGGTACGGGCCGGAGCCGTGCCGGTCCTCGTCCAGGCCGCCGGGGACGCCGGGCCCCTGGGCCTGAAGACCCGCGACGCCGGGCGGCAGGGCCTTGCGCATGTTCTCCAACTGGGCGCGGGCCGCCATCTGCTGGGCGAACAGGGTGGTCTGTATGCCGTGGAACAGCCCCTCCAGCCAGCCCACCAACTGGGCCTGCGCGATGCGCAGCTCGGCGTCACTGGGTGCCGCGCCCTCCGCGAACGGCAGGGTCAGCCGCTCCAGCTCCTCGATCAGCTCGGGGGCCAGACCGTCCTCCAGCTCCTTGATGGACGAGGTGTGGATCTCCTTGAGCCTGGCCCGGCTCGCCTCGTCCAGGGGAGCGGCCTTGACCTCCTCCAGGAGCTGCCGGATCATGCTGCCGATCCGCATCACCTTGGCGGGCTGCTCCACCATGTCGGCGAGGGTGCGCGGCTCCTCCGCGCCCTCCTCGCCGTCCCCGTCGCGGTCGGTTCCCATGACCAGGATCCGAGCCTGCTCCTCCGGGTTCTCTGCGCTGCTCATCAGTCCCCTTACGTGGATGTCACCGGCACGCCGTCAACGGGGAAGAAGGATCTTTCCGGTGTGCGCGCTCGTTTCCATGACGCGGTGCGCCTCCGCCGCGTTCCGCATCGGGACCGAGCGGTCGACGACGGGGCGGACGACTCCTTGTTCTACCAACGGCCACACCTGCTCGCGTACTCCCGAGACGATGGCCGCCTTCTCCTCCAGGGGGCGGGAACGCAGGGTCGTCGCGTGGACGGAGAGCCTCTTCGCGAGCATACGCCCCAGATCTGCCTCGGCGCGGCGCCCGCCCATCAGCGCGATGATCACCAGGCGGCCGCCGGTGGCCAGCGAGCGCAGGTTGGCGTCCAGGTAGGAGCCGCCCATGATGTCGAGGACGAGGTCAGCGCCGCCCGCCTCGCGCACGCGCTCGGTGAAGTCCTCCTCCTTGTAGTTGATCAGGATCTCCGCGCCCAGTTCACGGCAGCGCTCCAACTTCTCCCGACTGCCCGCAGTGACCGCGACCCGGGCACCCAGGGCGCGGGCGAACTGGACCGCGAAGGTGCCGATGCCGCTGCCGCCGCCGTGGACCAGGACGGTCTCCCCGGCGCGCAGGCCGCCGACCATCACCAGGTTGGACCACACGGTGCAGGCCACCTCGGGCAGCGCGGCGGCCTCCACCAGGTCCACGCCCGCGGGGACGGGCAGCAGTTGGCCCACCGGAACGGCGACCTTCTCGGCGTAGCCGCCCCCGGACAGCAGGGCGCACACCCGGTCGCCCACGGACCAGCCCGAGTCCTCGGTGCCGGGGCCGAGGTCGGCGACGGTGCCCGAGCACTCCAGCCCGGGGTACTCGGAGGCGCCGGGCGGGGGCGGGTAGTCGCCCCGGCGCTGGGAGACGTCGGCCCGGTTGGCCGCGCTCGCGGCCACGTCCACCAGGACCTCCCCCTCGCCGGGGACGGGGTCGGGAACCTCGGTCCAGGCCAGGACCTCGGGCCCGCCCGGTTCACTGATACGGATCGCGTGCATGAGCCAGACAGTACCCGGGGAGGTTCCGCGGCGGGCAACGGATTCCTCTGTTCACCTGCTCGTAAGGATGCTTCGGCGGTGGCGGGCGGGTAAGAGTGATCCCAAGGAGCGGATCCCGTCTCTTCCCCGCTGGGGTATCCCTCCCTCCACAGCACGCCCCCTTCAAGCAGGAGAACTCCGGTGGCACACCAGGAACACAACGGGTCGGGTCGAAGCTCTGAGGCGGGCCCCGGAGCCGCGGCCGGGGAGCACGTCGAACCGGACCGCTCGGCGGGCGACCCGGAGGAGCACGACCCGGACGCCGCCGAGCCGGGGCCGACCGCGCCCGAACCCTCGCCCCACGACCAGTGGTTCGGCGGCTTCGAGGGCGAGGCGCCGCCTCCGCCGCCCTACGCCAGACTGCCCGAGGACACACCGCTGCTGGGCATGGGGCACCACACGCCGCCTCCGCCGGACGGGGCGGGTGG
>NZ_LEKI01000052.1:0-33096 GCF_001029525.1 Nocardiopsis sp. RV163
GAGGGGTGGGCGCGCGCGGAGCGCCGGGCGAGTTCACGGACCCGGGGGACGTCGAGTTCGACGCCGAAGAGGGTGCGGCAGTCGTTGCTCAGGCGTTCCATGTGCAGGTCGAGGCCGCGGACGCGCAGGTCGGTGACGAGCATGGTGGTGAAGTGGCCGTAGCCGTACAGGGCGAGGCCCGCGAGTTCCCCGGTGCTGACGGGGCGTCCGTTCAGTTCCATGAGGTGTTCATCATGGCATTCCGGTATGTGCGCTATCGGGGTTTCCCCCACCGGAACGGGGGCGGGCGGCGCACCGCGCCGTTCGGGTCGGGACCCGGCCGCCTGGGCCCGTGTCAGCCGGTCCTGCGGCGGAAGCGGTACCACCGGGGTGAGGTCCGGTTCATCGGCCATCCCAGGCCGTCGGTCCGCGCGTCCTCGGTCGTGAGGAGCTCCCACCCGGGGAACGCGGCCTCGATCTGCGCCTGTGCGACGCCCTCGACGAGCCGCCGGTAGCGGGAGGGGCCGAAGGCGAGCATCAGCAGGGTGGACCCCGGCGCGGCCAGGGCTGTCACTCCCCGCCCCTCCGCGGCCCGCTGGTCCGCGTCCAGGCCCTGGAAGCAGCCGATGTCGAGGAAGAGGTCGAAGCCCCCCAGGCCGGAAAATTCGAGGCCGGTCACGTCGCCGACGACGTAGGAGACCTCCGCGGGGCCCCTGCGGCGGGCGGCCTCCACGGCCTCCGGCACGATGTCGACGCCCACCGCCTCCCAGCCGCGCCGGGCCAGCTCGGGGGTGAACTGCCCGCGGCCGCAGCCGATGTCCAGCGCCCGCCCGGGGCCGCTCGCGCGCGCCCGGGTCTCGCGGTCGAGCAGGGCGCCGAGCTGCGCCGCTCCGCCCGCGGCGCCGTAGCGCTCCCAGGGGGTGAGGCCGAGACGGTACATCCACGCGTATTTCGTCATGGCTTCAAGGTAGGACGGCTCTCCGGCGCGGGCCTTTCACCCCCGTCGGAGGGTCAGCGGGGGGGCGTTCCCGCTGTTCGGGAGGGCGGTCCATCCGGCTGCGGGGAAGGAGAGGGCGCCGGCGCCGCGCCTCCGGCGCGACCCGAGGGGCGCGGCCCGCCGCACGCCCCCGAGGTCAGCCCCGCTGCCGTTCCATGGCGGTGAACGCGGTGACCAGTTGGTCCTCCGAGGTCTCCAGGTAGGTCGTCAGCTCGTCCGCCGCCCCGGCCGCGTCCCCGGAGGCCAGCAGGGTGTGGATCCTGCGGTTCCAGTCCAGGTACGGGGCGTGGAACTCGCGGGGCGCGTCCATCACGTGGAACACCAGCCGGGTCTCGGCCAGCACCTGGCTCATGAACTCGTTCACCCGCGCGCTCCCGGCCAGCCCGGCCACGGCCTGGTGGAAGCGCATGTTCGCCGTTCCCATCCGCCACCACTCCTCGCGTCCGCGCGCGGACTCCCCCTCGTCCACGGCCGCCCCGACCAGCCGCACCGCCTCCTCGTCGGGGGCCACCGCCCCCCGTAGCGCGGGGAGCTCCAGGGAGCGGCGCGCCTTGAACAGGTCGCGGACGTCCTCGCTGGTCGGCAGGCCGACGAACACTCCTCGGTGCATCTGGTGCACCAGCAGCCGCTCGCGCACCAGGAGCCGGAACGCCTCGCGCAGGGTGTTGCGGGAGACCCCGAGCTCCTCGCACAGCCGCTCCTCCGACAGGCGCTGTCCCGGCGGGTACACACCGTCGATGAGGGACTCGCGGAGCAGCTCCGCGACCCGTTCGGCCTGCGTGGGCAGAGGGGGCAGGGGTCGGGGGCGGCCGCTGGTCCGGTCGGTGCGGGCGTCCGTGGCCGTCACAGGTGCTCCTTAAGGGGACTGGCGTCTGTTATCTCATTGTCACCGACGCGGAGGACCCCCGGGAGAGCGGGGAGCGCCCAGAAGCCGGTCCATCGGACCGGTGGGCCGCGGCGCGGTCCCGCGAGGCTCCGCCCACGGGCTCGCGGACGCCCCTTTCAGAGGCTCCTCCAACGGTTCTCCTGGGCAGGGCGGGGCGAAGGGACCCTCCTGCGGCGCAGGTGACCTGGGTTTTTACATACCGGATCTTTACCTGTCTCGTTGGATTGAAGTATCGTTCAACAATCCAACGATGGCGCGGTCGGTTGTCGCGTCACCGACCCACACCGGACCCCTTGGAGTGACCCATGGGTGACACACCCCCCGCACCCCCGAAGGTGCGCCCCCGTGTCGGGCGGATCGCGATCAGCAGCAGCCTGCTCGGTGCCATGTTCCTCATGGCCACCAGCGCCATCGGCCCCGGCTTCATCACCCAGACCACTACGTTCACCGCCGAACTGGGCGCGACCTTCGCGGTCGCCATCCTCATCTCGATCCTGGTCGACATCGCGGTCCAGCTGAACATCTGGCGCGTCGTCGGCGTCGCCGACACCCGCGCCCAGGACCTGGCCAACAAGGTCGTCCCCGGCGCGGGCTACCTGCTGGCCGCGCTCATCGTCTTCGGCGGCCTGATCTTCAACGTCGGCAACCTCGCGGGCACCGGCCTGGGCCTGAACGCCATGACCGGGTTCGACACCCGGCTCGGCGCGGTCCTGTCCGCGGTCCTGGCCGTGGTCATCCTGGCCGTGAAGAGGCTGGGCGTGGCCCTGGACCGCGTCCTGATCGTGCTGGGCGTGGCCATGATCGTGCTGACCGTCTACGTGGCCTTCGTGTCCCAGCCCCCCGTCGGCGAGGCCCTGCGCCAGGCCGTCCTGCCCGAGCGGTTCGGCGCGGACGTCTTCCTGGCCACCGTCACCATCATCGGCGGAACCGTCGGCGGCTACATCACCTACGCGGGCGTGCACCGCCTCGTCGAGGCGGGCCAGGGCGGGCGCGAGAACGTCCGCGCCATCACGCAGACCTCCGTGACCGGCATCATCGTCACCGGCGTCATGCGCGTGGTCCTGTTCCTGGCCATCCTCGGCGTCGTCACGGGCGGCGCCGACATCCTGGCGTCCGCCAACCCCTCCGCAGAGGCCTTCCGTCAGGCCGCGGGCGAGGTCGGTGTGCGCCTGTTCGGCGTCATCCTGTGGGCCGCGGCGGTCAGCTCCGTCATCGGCGCCTCCTACACCTCGGTCTCCTTCGTCACGAGCTTCCACCCGTGGCTGGAGAAGCGCCGGGGAATCCTGGTCACCGTCTTCATCGGCGTCTCGCTGGCGATCCTGCTGCTGTCCGGGCAGGCCCCGAACACACTGCTGATCCTGGCCGGAGCCCTCAACGGCGTGATCCTTCCGGTGGGCCTGGGCATCCTGCTGTGGGTCGCGGCCCGCCGCTCCGGAGACCTGCTGGGCGGATACCGCTACCCGCGCTGGCTGGTCGTCATCGGCGTCGCCGCCTGGGCGCTCACCGTGTACATGGCCATCGGCTCCCTGGGCGGCATCGCCGACCTCTGGCAGTAGCCCGCCGGGCACGCGCCCTGCCACCGTCCCCCGCCCCTGCCCCGCCCGGACCGCCACCCGGGCGGGTTAGGGGCACCCCGCAAGGGGCAACACGAGAGAACGAGGAGCACCGACGTTGCGCATCGACCTCAACTCCGACCTCGGCGAGAGCCTCGGCCGCTGGGAACTCGGCGACGACGAGGCACTGCTGTCCATCGTGACCAGCGCCAACGTCGCCTGCGGCTTCCACGCCGGTGACCCGTCCGTGCTGCGGCGCACCACGCTCGGCGCGGCGGCCGGGGGAGTGGCGGTCGGCGCCCACGTGGGCTACCGCGACCTCGCCGGGTTCGGCCGCCGCTTCCTCGACGTGCCGCCCGCCGAACTGACCGACGAGGTCGTCTACCAGATGGGCGCGCTGTCGGCGTTCACCCGCCTGGCCGGGGACCGGATCCGCTACGTCAAGCCGCACGGCGCCCTCTACAACACGATCGTGCACCACGAGGAGCAGGCCGCCGCCGTGGTCGCCGCGGTGCGCGAGTTCGACCCGGCGATGCCCGTGCTGGGCCTGCCCGGATCGCAGTTCCTGCGCCTGGCGCAGGAGGCCGGGCTGCCCACGCACCGCGAGGCCTTCGCCGACCGCGCCTACACCCCGGAGGGAACGCTGGTCTCGCGCCGCGAGCCCGGCGCCGTCCTGCACGATCCGGCGGCCATCGCCGAGCGCTGCCTGCGCATCGCCCACGGAGAGCCGGTCGAGGCCGTGGACGGCAGCCGTATCGTCATCGAGGCCGACTCCCTGTGCGTGCACGGCGACAGCCCCGGCGCGGTGGACATCGCCCGGGCCGTGGCCGACCGGCTGCGTGCCGAGGGCGTCACCCTCGCGCCGTTCACCGGGGAGGCCGCGTGACCCCCGCAGGGAGGACGGGGCCGACCGCCCCCGCCGAGGAGGCGCCGTGCGTGTCCTGACGTGCGCTGACAGCGGTGTGCTGGTGGAGGTCGCCGACCTCGCCGAGGTGATCGCGCTGCGCGCCGCGCTCCGGGCCCGGCCGCTCCCCGGGGTCACCGACGTCGTCCCGGCCGCCCGCACGCTGCTGCTGCGGATCGAACCCGGCACCGACCCCGCCGCGGTCGCCGCCGCGGTCACCGGCCTGCCGCTGGCGCCCGGGGCCGGACCGGACTCCGGCGACACCGTCACCATCCCGGTGTTCTACGACGGCGAGGACCTCGACGACGTCGCCGAGCTGACCGGCCTGACCCGGCGCGGGGTGGTCGAGGCGCACACGAACGCCACCTGGACGGTCGCTTTCTGCGGCTTCGCGCCCGGGTTCGGCTACATGGTCGGCGACGACCCGCGCCTGAACGTGCCCCGGCGCGGTGAGGCGCGCACCCGCGTGCCCGCCGGTTCGGTGGCACTGGCGGGGGAGTTCGCGGGGGTGTACCCGCGCAGCTCTCCCGGAGGCTGGCGGCTTCTGGGCCGCACCGAGGCCCCGATCTGGGACCTGGACCGCGACCCGCCCGGCCTGCTGCGGCCGGGGGTGCGCGTGCGCTTCACCGACGCGGAGGCCTCATGAGTACGCGTGTGGGACCGGCACGGACGGAATCCGCCCGCGAACAGCGGCAGGGACGGGGAAGGAACGCGGTGTCGGGTCCGGGATCGGCTGCGCACCCGCGCGAGGCGACAGAGGCGCACGCCCCGACCGCCGGTGGGGGGCGGTCGGCCCTGGAGGTCGTGGCCACCGGGCCCATGACCACGGTCCAGGACGCGGGCCGCTTCGGCCACGCGGACCTGGGCGTGGGCCGCTCCGGCGCCGCCGACGCCCACTCCTACGCCCTGGCCAACCGCCTGCTCGCCAACCCCCCGGGGGCCGCCGCCCTGGAGGCCACCCTGGGCGGGCTGCGCGTGCGTGCCCGCGGGCCGGTGACCGTCGCCGTCACCGGGGCGGAGGCCCCGCTGCGGGCGGACGGGCGCGGCGCCGCCGCCAACACGGTGCTGTACCTGCCCGACGGCGCGGAGCTGGCCATGGGCGTGCCCGACCGCGGCCTCCGCTCCTACCTGGGCGTACGCGGAGGCGTGGACGTCCCGCCGGTCCTGGGATCGCGCAGTACCGACGTCCTGGCCGGGCTGGGACCGGACCTGCTCGTGCCCGGGGCCCTGCTGCCGGTCGGGCCCGCGCCCGCGTACTTCCCGAACGCGGACCACGCCCCCGTGCCGCCCGTCGGCGGACCCGAGGAGATCCTGCGGGTGGTCCTCGGCCCGCGCGAGGACTGGTTCACCGAGGAGGCCGTCCGCACGCTGCTGTCCTCCGCCTACGAGGTCACCCCGCGCAGCGACAGGGTCGGCGCCCGGCTGTCCGGCCCGGTCCTGGAACGCGCCCGCTCCGGCGAGCTGCCCAGCGAGGGCATGGTCGCGGGGTCGCTCCAGATCCCGCCGGGCGGGGAGCCCGTGCTTTTCCTGGCCGACCACCCCGTGACCGGGGGATACCCGGTGGCGGCAGTCGTGTGCTCGGCGGACCTGCCCAGGGCGGCCCAGGCGCGCCCCGGCACCCGCCTGCGCTTCATCCTCTGACCGGCCGGGCCCCGTCGGAGCGCGGGGCCCCGAAACGACCGCGGACCGGGTTCCGTACCGGGAACGGGCCGCGGCGCCGAGCGGGAACACCGCCCGTCCGTCCCACCCGGAACGAAAGGCAGAACCGATGACCTCTCCGGCCGACCTCTCCCCGCCGCAGGCCCGCGCGCTGTTCCGCGACGGCCTGCGTGCCCCCACCTCCGGCTACAGCGCGGGCTACGCGCAGGCCAACCTCATCGCGCTGCCCCGCGAGGCGGCCTTCGACTTCCTGCTGTTCGCCCAGCGCAACCCCAAGTCCTGCCCGGTGCTGGACGTCACCGAGCCGGGACGGGTGGACGCCTCCGTCTTCGACGGCGACCTGCGCACGGACCTGCCCGCCTACCGCGTCTACCGCGACGGGAAGCTGGTCGAGGAGCGCACGGACGTCACCGACCTGTGGCGCGACGACCTGGTGGCCTTCCTCATCGGGTGCAGCTTCACCTTCGAGACGCCCCTTCTGGAGGCCGGTGTGCCGGTGCGCCACATCGAGGCGGGCACCAACGTGGCCATGTACGCCACCAACCGGCCGTGCCGCCCCGCGGGCCGGTTCAGCGGTCCGCTGGTGGTGTCCATGCGGCCCGTCCCCGCCGACCGGGTGGCCGACGCGGTGCGCGTCACCTCGCGTTACCCGGCGGTCCACGGCGCCCCGGTGCACGTGGGCGACCCCGCCGCGCTGGGCATCGAGGACCTGGACCGGCCCGACTACGGCGACGCGGTGGAGGTGCGCGCCGGTGAGATCCCGGTCTTCTGGGCGTGCGGGGTCACCCCGCAGGCGGCCGTGACGGCCTCCGCCCCGGAGTTCGCCATCGGCCACGCCCCCGGGCACATGGCGATCACCGACGTGCGCGACTCCTCCTACCAGGTGCCCTGACGCTTCCCGCCGGACCCCGGGTGCGGCAGCGTGTCCAAGGTCGAGAGCGCTTCGGTCGGGATGGCGGGGTCGGCGCACGGCACCGCTTGGGCCCGGGCGCGGAGTCCGCGCCGGGCAGCCTCAGGACTCCCGCGGGGGAGGGGCGCCCCCGTCGGGCGCGGGTCGTACGCCGTCGGGCGTGGGTCGTCCGCCGTCGGTCTGCTGGCCCCGGATGAGGCGACCGCGGCGACCGCGACCGGAGCCCCGGCCGGGACCGCCGCCCCCGGCCTCCGGACCGGAGCCCTGACCGGGACCGGAAGCACCCTCCCGGGCCCCGCCGCCGGTCGGGTCCTGCTCCGCACGGTCCCCGTCCCCTCCGGCCCGCTGCCAGCCCTCCTGTGCGGCCCCCGGGCGCTGACGGCCGCTCCTGCGCGAGTAGCCCGCCTGGCTCGGGTACAGCGACTTGGAGACCCGGGAGGCGTCGCCGGTCCGGGTCGTCCCCGCCGTCCGCCGCGGTTCCTCCATCTGCGCGAGCACATCCGGCGGCGGAGCCGCCGCACGCGCCCCGGCGGCCCCGGCGGGCGCCTCCGGCATCTGGTCTTCGGCCGGGTCCGTCCGCGCCTCCTCCAGCAGACCCGCGGCGCCCAAGCGGTCGCCCCGGCGCACGGCCCCGCTGGCCCTCCTCTCGGCGGTCCGCGCCCGCTGCAGGACCTCCTCCGCGCGCACCTCGGGCCGGGGCACCCGCTCGTCGGCCGCGTCCCGCGCGACCACGCCGAGCCCGACGGGCAGGGAGACGGTGCGGCTGGCCAGCGTGACCGGGTCGGCGCAGGTGACCTCCAGCGCGGCGACGGTGCCCGGAGCGGACAATCCGGAGACCTCCAGGCGCAGCAGGAGGCGGCGCCGTTCCCCGGAGTGGAAGTCGCCCAGTTCGACCACCGTCGACCCGTCCGCGAGCTGGTGGGAGGGCGTCTCGCCCACCACGGAGACGGCGCGCAGGAGCGGACCGGGCGGAACCCGCAGCGACACGGCCCGAGCGGTCTTGGCGAGCAGGTGCTCGGCCTCCTGGGCGATGAGGTCGCCCGCGGTGTCGGGGTCCTCGGCGAACAGGGCGCTGCCCGCGCCGCCGCCGGCCACCGCGCCGAGCAGTTCCTCGCCGTAGCCCGGGCCGTATCCCAGGGTCGTGGTGGCGACCCCGTGGGAGTAGGCGTCGGCCGCCACCCGTCGGAGCGGACCGTGCTCGGTGGCGCCCTGGTCGGCGTGCCCGTCGGAGATCAGCAGCAGGGTGGCGCCCCGGTCGGCTCCGGCGCGGCGGGCCTCCCGCACACCGCGCATCAGCCCGCTGGACAGGTCGGTTCCCCCCGACGCGTGCAGCCCGGAGATCAGGCGGCGCACCCGCGCCTTGTCCTCCAGCGGTCCGCAGGGCACCTCGACGCGGGCCTGGTCGTTGAAGGACACGAGTCCGAAGTTGTCGGAGGGCGCCAACCGCTCCACGAGGGACAGCAGCGCGCGCACCGCGCCGTCCAGGCGTCCTCCGCCCATGGACCCGCTTCGGTCCAGAACGACCTGGAGTGTCGCGGCCGGGCGCTCGGTGTCCTCCTCGCGTTCGGGGGCGGTGATGTCGACCAGGACGGACACGGCGTCGTCGGTGTTCCGGGGGACGGCGTCGAAGTCCGACAGCGCTGTCAGGTGCATGCGTGCTCCGGGGGTCGGGAGTGTGGCCACCCAGCCTAGGAAGCGGCGACGGTGTTCGCGCGGTCCGGAGCGGCCGGATGCGGCCGTCTGCGGGCCGCGCGTCCGGCCCCGCCCCCGGGCGGGCCCGGGACGGGGTCCGCCGCCACGTCGCCGGGACGGCCCTCGTCGGGGCGGGCGCGGGGTGCGGGGACGGGGATGGGCTTCAGACCCGGCGCAGGCCCAGACGGCGCAGCTCCAGGGCGGCCAGCGCGTCCACCGCCCCGCGGTCGCCGGAGCGCCAGGCGCCCGCCGGGTCCTCGTGCGTACCGGCCAGCCGGGACGGGGAGGCCGAGGTCAGGGCGCGCAGGGCCAGCAGCCGGGAGCGGGCCTCGGGCGTGAGCCGGCGCAGCCGCTTGGCGGCGCTGGCGTGGCGCACCCACCGGGCGCGCAGGGGCAGCCAGGTGGCGGCGAGCAGCAGCAGCGGGAGCACGGCGGTCAGCAGCGGCAGGGCCAGCGCGAGCGAGGCCACCGTCTCCTGGAAGGAGACCCCGGCGGAGGTGAGGGACTCGCCGGTCCCGCTCATGCCGGTGAACGGGGTGGACAGGGCCTCCCCGGCCAGGGGCACCTTCCGGGCCTGCTCGGCGGCGGCGTTCATGTGCTCGCTGAAGCCCTCGCCCGCGCTCACCATGAGTTCGCCGGGACGGCTGAGGGCCATCAGGGTCTCGCGCAGCGCCAGCGCCGCGCCGACCCACGCGTACACCCAGGCGGCGGCGAGCAGGTCGGAGGAGAACTGGAGGAACGCGCGCACGGGGTACTCGGCGTATAGCTTCACGGGGGCCTTCCGGGGTGAGGGGCGGGCGTGGGCGGGGAACCCACGGTTCCCCGTTACCCGTTCCGGGCCCCCTCACGCCGCGGACCGCGCGGACACGGGCGTTTCCGCGCCCGCGCCCCGCCCTTGCGGGGTCGGTCCCGAGCCTCCGGCGCCGTCCGGAACCACCGCGGAGCGTACGGCGTACCGGCGGCCCCGCGGGGCCGTCTCCCGCAGGGCCGGTCCGTGCCCGCTCCCGGCCCGGTTCCGTGTGCCGCACCGGTGATCCCCGGAGGGCGCCGCTTCACCGGGGAAGGCCCGCAGCCCGCGTCCCCGGTCAGGTGTTCCGGGTCCCGGGCGGCTTCAAACCGCGTCCGGTGCGCCACGGAAGGTTCGCCGGTAGGCGCTGGGGGAGACTCCCAGTTCGGCGTGCATGTGCTGACGCAGCGACGCCGCCGTGCCGAACCCGGCCTCGCGCGCGACCCCGTCCACCGGCAGGTCCGACTCCTCCAGCAGTTGCCGGGCCCGGTCCAGGCGCTGCCGGGCGATCCACCGGCCGGGCGAGAGCCCCACCTCGTCGCGGAAACGGCGGGTGAAGGTGCGCACGCTCATGGACTCCTGGAGGGCCATCTCCCGCAGGCCCGGCTGGAGGTGCAAATGTTGCAGGGCCCAGGCGCGCGCCCGGCCCGTCGCGGCGCGCTCCGGTGCGGGCACGGGGCGGCGGATGTACTGGGCCTGGCCGCCGTCGCGGTGGGGCGGGACGACGGTGCTGCGCGCCACCTCGTTGGCCACGGCGGCACCGTGGTCGACACGGATCATGTGCAGGCCCAGGTCGATGCCCGAGGCGACACCGGCGGCGGTCAGCACACGCCCGTTGTCGGTGTACAGCACGTCCGGGTCCAGGTCGATGCCCGGGTACATGGCGCGGAAGTAGCCCGCCGACTTCCAGTGGGTGGTCACGCGGCACCCGTCCAGGAGCCCGGCCGCGGCGAGCACGAACGCGCCGGTGCAGATCGAGGCCACGCGCGCGGTCGGAGGGATGCGCGCGACGGCCGCGGCCAGCGCCGGAGCGAGGGGCGCGTGCGGGCGTTCGCCGTAGTCCTCGTCGGCGGCGGGCAGGATCACCGTGTCCGCCTGGTCGAGGGCCTCCGGTCCGTGGGCCACGTTGATCGTGAAGTCGGTGTCGGTGCTGACCTCCCCCGCCTCCAGCGCGCAGGTGACGACCTCGTAGAGCGGCTCCCCGTCGGCGCCCCGGGCCTGCCCGAACAGGCGGTGGACGATGCCCGGCTCGATGGGCAGCAGGCCGTGCCGGACCAGGACGGCCACGCGGTGGCGGCCGGGACGCGAGAAAATCTTCATGGCCCGATTCTTGCGCATGTTGGCTTTCGGGACACTGTCGGGGAGAGGGGTCCGCGAAGGAGGCTGGGGCCATGGTCCAGAACACCGCTTCCGCGGGGAAGCCCGCACGCACCCCGTTCCACCGAGCGTGGCCGATAGCACTGGTCTCGTGCCTGACCATCGTCGCCGCTGCGGCCTTCGCCGCGATGCCCGGGATCCTGACCGATCCCCTGCACGCCGAGTACGGGTGGCCCCGGGGAACGATCGGCACGGCGGCCTCGGTCAACATGGTCGTCTACGGTCTGATCGCCCCGTTCGCCGCCGCGCTGATGGACCGGTTCGGTATCCGCCGCGTCGCCCTGGCGGCCCTGGGGGCCGTCGTGGTGGGCGCTGGACTCACCACCTTCATGACCACCGCCTGGCAGCTCACCCTCTACTGGGGGGCGCTCATCGGCGCGGGTACCGGGTCCCTGGCGATGACGTTCGCCGCCACCGTGACCGACAACTGGTTCGTCGAACGCCGAGGGCTGGTCATCGGCACCCTGACCGGGGCCAGTGCCTTCGGACAGATGGTGTTCCTGCCCGCTCTGGCGTGGATCGTCGAGAACCAGGGATGGCGTCCGGCCCTCGTGACCCTGGCGCTGACGGCTGGTGTGATGATCGTCCTCGTCGCCCTGGTACTCCGTGACCACCCGGCCGATCTGGGGCAGCGCCCCTACGGTTCCCCGGTCTTCGTGGAGCGGCCCCGGACGGACCGGGGGGCGGCGCGCCGAACCGTGGAGGTCCTGTCCTCCTCGGTGCGCAGCCGCCGGTTCTGGGTCCTGGCGGGGACCTTCGCGGTGTGCGGCGCGACCACCAACGGCATCATCTGGACCCACTTCGTGCCCGCCGCGCAGGACCACGGGATGGCCGTCACGGTCGCCGCGGCGCTGGTGTCGACGATCGGTGTGTTCTCACTGGTGGGAACGGTCCTGTCCGGGTGGCTCACCGACCGGGTGGACCCGCGTGCGCTCCTGGTCGTCTACTACGCGGGGCGGGGTGCCCTCCTGGCCGCGCTGCCCGCGCTGCTGGGGCCGAACGCCGGGGCCGCGATGGTGGCCTTCGTCGTGGTGTTCGGTCTGCTCGACGTCGCGACGGTGCCCCCGACCATCCTGCTGTGCCGTCGGGTCTTCGGCGCGGACGGGGCCATCGTCTTCGGATGGGTCAACGCCGTCCACCAGGTCGGCGCGGGGGTGATGGCGGTCTTCGGCGGCTTCACGCGTGACGTGGGCGGAAGCTACGGCCCGGTGTGGCTGATGGCCGCCGCCCTGTGCGCCGTCGCCGGGCTGCTGGCCCTCAACCTGCCGCGCGGCACGGACGAGAAGGCCCGCGAGGACGGCACGGAAGAGGAGCCCGCGCGGAACCGTGACGACGAGCGGGAGAGGGCGTGACCGGCACGGGGGGCACCGGTACGGGGGGCGCTGACATCTGCGGTAACGCCGAGACCTCCGGCAACGACCACGGCGCCACCGGTTCCGGCGACGCCCGTTCGGACGGTGGAGGGTCCGGCGGGGGCCGCGCCGCCCGGGGCCCCAGGCGACCGTCACCGCAGTTCTCCGTCGTCCTGCTGATCCTCGCCGCCATGGTGGCCTACGTGGGGTTCTCCGGACTGGAACAGGGGCTGCGCGCGGCGCGCGGTGAGGGCGTGCCGGGTGTGTTCGTCGCGTCGGGCCTCACGTGCGTTCAGCACCCCGGGCACGAGTCGTGCACCTGCAACGGCACCTTCACCGGCACCGGGGGAGGGGAGCCGCGCGGGGTCTACCTGCACGCGGCCGGCCGCGACACCTGCGAGGAGGGCGCGCGGATCCCTTCCGTGGACGCGGGGGCCTCCAACCGCGTCTACGGCCCCGACGGCTCCCGGGAGTGGATCCTGTCCTCGCTCCTCCTCGCGGCGTGCGCGGCCCTGACCGGCGGCGTCGCGGTGAACTGGGTGCGCTACCTGAGGCGCGGACCGTCCGGGGAGTGACCGCCCCGGAAGCGGGCCGCCCCGGGCGGGCCCGGCGGTCCGTCCGGGGCGGTGGGAACCGGTGCCCGTACGAGGGACGGGAGGCGCCCGGTGCCCGTACGCCTCCCGTCCCCCGTACCGGGCGCGCCCGCGCCCTCAGCGGCTCCAGGCCCCGGCGGCCCCGGCCCGGCGGACGTACTCGGCGAAGTCCGAGGCCGGGCGGCCCAGCGCCTTCTCCACCCCGTCGGCGGGCTCGGCGTTGCGGCCGTCCAGGATCTCGCCGAACAGCTCGGTCAGCCCCCGGGCCACCTCCCCGGGCAGCCCCTCGGCGACCGCCCCGGCGACGAACTCCTCCGGCGGGACCCGGCGGCAGGCGACGGGATACCCGGCGGCCCCGCCGATCAGGCGGGTGGCCTCGGTGAACGTCAGTGCCCGGGGCCCGGTCAGCTCGTACAGCTCACCGGCGTGCCCGTCCTCCGTCAGCGCCCTGGCCGCGACCTCCGCGACGTCGTCGAGGTCCACGAACGGCTCGGGCACGTCCGGCACCGGCAGGACCACGGCGCCCCCCAGGACCGGCCCGAGCAGGAAGCTCTCGGAGAAGTCCTGCGCGAAGACCGAGCAGCGCAGCACGGTCAGGTCGGGGAACACGCCGCGCACGGCGTGCTCCGCGCGCTCGGCCCCCTCCTCGCCCCGGCCCGACAGCAGCACCGCGCGCCGGACGCCGCTCCGGGCGGCACGGGAGGCGAACGCGGAGACGGCCTCCTCGGCCCCGGGAAAGGCCAGGTCGGGGTGGTAGCACAGGTATACGGAGGTGACCCCCTCCAGGAGGGCGTCCCAGGTGGCGGGTTCGTGCCAGTCGAAGCGGGGCCGGCCGGAGCGGGAGCCGACCCGGACGTCGGCGCCACGCTCGCGCAGCAGGCGGGTGACGCGGCGGCCGGTCATGCCGGTGCCGCCGGTGACGAGGACGTGTTGTGTGGTCATGTCCCCCAGTCCACCAGCCGGGGTTCGGACGGAACATAGTCAGAACGCTGGTGTGCATAAGCGTTCGTCTGAATACGGCGCGGTCCCCGCTGTGCTCGGACGCGGCCCCCTCGGAGGAGCCCGCGCGTTCGGCGGCCGAGCCCTGAGCCCCCCCGTCCGCGTCACTAGGGTGAGGCCATGGACCCCCTCGTGCACCTCCTGGACGGACCACGCGCGCGCGGCGCCTTCACCCTGCGCACCGTCATGAGCCCGCCCTGGGGCATCGACATCCGCGACGAGGCCGCGCTCACCCTGGTCGTGGTCACCTCCGGACGCGCCTGGGTGGCGGCGCACGGGGAGGAGGCCGAGGCCGGTCCCGGCGACCTGGTGCTCGTGCGCGGCCCGGAGCCCTACGTGATCGCCGACAGCCCGGGCCGGGAACCCACCGTCACCGCCCTGCCGGGTGCGCGGTGCGTGGCCCGCGACGGCGCGGAGGTCCGCGTGTCCATGAGCCACGGCGTCGGCACCTGGGGGAACGACCCCGACGGCAGCGACACCATGGTCGTGGGCGCCTACCTGGACGACAGCGAGGTCGGCCGCCTCGCCCTGGCCGCGCTGCCGTCGCTGGCGGTGCTCCCCGGGGGCCGGGTCGACCCCGCGCTGGTGGAGCTGCTCGCCCGCGAGATCACCGCCGGCCACGTCGCCCAGACCAGCCTCAACGACCGGCTCCTGGACTGCCTGCTGGTGATGGCGGTGCGGGCCTGGCTGGAGGACAACCCCGACAGCGCGCCCAACTGGCTCACCGCCCGCAGCGACCCCGTCGTCGCGCGGGCGCTGGAGCTGGTCCACGAGCGCTTCGCCCACCCCTGGACGCTGGAGGCACTGGCGGGGGAGTGCGCGGTCTCCCGCGCCACCCTGGCCGCGCGCTTCCAGCGGGCCGTGGGCACCCCTGCGATGACCTACCTGCGCACCTGGCGGCTGACGGTGGCCTGCGACCTGCTCACCGCCAGCCCGGGGCTGGGCCTGGAGGCCGTGGCCGCCCGTGTGGGCTACGGGAGCGCGTTCGCGTTCAGTTCCGCGTTCAAGAACCACACGGGCGCGAGCCCGTCCGTGTACCGGGCCGCCCGGGCCGAACGCGTGCCGCAGGGGGCCTGACACGGCCCCGGGCCACGTGGTCGGATGGGTGTTCCCGGGACCCGGGGACCAGGGCACGGCAGGAGGGGGACGCGATGACCGACAGGACCCAGGCGTTCGACCAGCTCAGCGAGGGCTATCGCCGTTTCCGGCCGGGATACCCCCGTTCCCTGCTCGACCGGCTGCGCGCCCACGTCCTCGCCGGTGAGCGGAGTTCCTGGCCCGAGCCCCGGCTCCTGCTCGACGTCGGCGCGGGGACGGGCATCTCCACTCGCGCCCTGCGCCGCGTCTTCGGCCCGGATCCTCGTGTGGTCGGCGTCGAGCCGGGGCGTTCCATGCGGGCCACCGCCGCCGGGGAACCCGACGGGGTCGAGTACGTGGACGGCCGGGCCGAGGAGGTCCCCTTCCCCGACGCGTCGGCCTCCCTCGTCCTGGCCGCACAGGCCGTCCACTGGTTCGACCGGCCCGCCTTCTACGCCGAGGCCGCGCGCCTGCTCCTGCCCGGCGGCACCGTCGCGGTCCTCAACAACGACCGCGACTGGACGGCCAGTGCGTTCGTCGACGCCCACGAGGGCCTGATGGAGGAGTACGGCGACGACTACCGGCGCGACTACCGCGCCTACGACACCGTCGCCGAGATGGAAGGCCGGGACGGCCTCTCCGACGCCACCGAGTTCACCGCCGCCTGGACGCGCGAACTCGACACCGAGGGCTTCGTCGGGAGCGCGCTGTCCTCCAGCAGGATGGCCGCCGTGGTCCGCAACATCGGCGAGGAGCGCACCCGGGCCGCCCTCACCGAGCTCGTCGCCACGCACTTTCCCGACGGTAACGTGCGCGTCCCCTACGTCACGCGGCTCCACCTGGCCCGCCGGACGCCGTAGCCGTACGCCGGTGCCCGTTGGGGCGCGGGTCCTCGGCTCCGCGTTCGCCGTTGCGTGTCCGCTCAGCCGAGCCGCTTCTTGAAACCGATGTGGGAGGCGGTGTACCCCAACCGCTCGTAGAAGCGGTGCGCGTCCCCGCGAGAGGCGTCCGAGGTCAGTTGGAGCATGGCGGCTCCCCGACGGCGGGCCTCCTCCTCGGCCCAGAGCAGCAGGCCGGTCCCCAGGCCGCCGCCGCGCTCGTCCGAGTGCACCCGTACCGCCTCCACCTGGGCGCGGGTGGCGCCCCGGTGGGACAGGCCGGGCAGGAACGTCAACTGGAGGGTTCCCGCCACCCGGCCCCCGCGGCGGGCCACCGCCAGGAACTGGTGCGGGTCGGCGTCGATCACCCCGAAGGCCGCCAGGTAGGGGGCCGGGTTCCCGGGGTCCTCGCGCCGGGCGCCCAGCTCGTCGTCGGCGAGCATGGCGACGATCGCCGCCACGTCCTCGGCGCGGGCCCGGTCGATGGTGATTCCCTCGTCCAAGGGTGCTCCTTGCCTCGTCAGGCGTTCCGGCGCCGCCGGACGCGGTCGATGGGGCCCCGCCCCGAGCGGTTCCGCAGGGGGCGGCCGCTCGTCGGAGTGCTTTCCGCGTCGCGGGCGGGTCGGCCCGGCGCGGGGTCACGGGAGCAGCAGCTCGGCCACGGCTTCGAGGTCCGCCACCACGGTGGTCGCGTGCGCGAGGTCCTCCGTGCCGGTCGTGGAGGCCACGGCCACCACGGGCATGCCCGCGTCCAGTCCGGAGCGGACCCCGCTCACCGAGTCCTCCACCACCACGCACCGCGCGGGGGCGACCCCCAGGCGCTCGGCGCCCAGCAGGTACGGGGCCGGATGTGGTTTGCCCGCGGTCACCTGGTCGGCGGTGACCAGCACGCGGGGCAGGGGCAGTTCCGCCGTCGCGATCCGCGAACGCGCGATCCGGTCGCTCCCGGAAGTGACGATGGCCCAGGGCCGTCCGCGCGCGTCGAGTTCGGTGAGGAGTTCGCGCGCACCGGGCACGCCCCGGACGCCGTCCCCGGCGGCGGCCTCGTGGTCCTCGATCCGCGGCGCCTCGGTCAGCGGGTCCAGGTGCGGGGCGAAGAGGCGGACCAGGTCGACGTCGGTCCGCCCGTGGTGGTGTTCGAGCACCGCGCCGACGTCCACGCCGCGCTCCACGGCCCACGCGGTCAGCCCCGCGCGGATGCTCTCGGTGGAGTCCACCAGCACGCCGTCCAGGTCGAACAGCACGGTCGCCTCGTCGTAGCCGCCCACGTCACTCCTTCGTCCGGGCCTCGTCGGGGACTCCAGGGTGCCACCCGCGACCGCCGGGGTGTCGGCGGAGGCGCCCCGCCGCACCTTCGGGAGGCGGTGACCGAACCGATCCGGCAGGGCGTCGGGTGCCCCTCCGCACGCCCGGTCAGGACGCGCCACGGGTGCGCCACCAGGGGTATGTCAATTACAGTTGACCCATGGACGCCGAACAGTTGACCTCACTCGCCCGCACCACCGGAGCCGACGACCCGCTGGTGGGGCTGGACGCCGTCGTCCGGATGCGCAGGGAGATGGAGCGGGTCGAGGCCGTCCTCGTCCGCCGCGCCCGCAACCGCGGCTCCACCTGGGCCGAGATCGCCCGGGTGCTCGGCGTGTCCAAGCAGGCCATCCACAAGAAGTACGGCGGCCGGGGGCTCTTCGGCGGGCAGGAGTAGGAACGCCGCACCGGCCCTGCGCCGCCGGTCGGCGCGGCGCCGCTCAGCCCGGTGCCCACCGTCAGAGCAGTGCCGCCGCGAACCGCTCCGTCCGGCCGCCGCAGCGCCCGCTCGGACGTGCCGCCCACCGTCACGGGTACGCGCCGCGCCGGACGGGGGCGAACACCCCGCGCTCGTAGGAGTGGAAACGCCCCTCGAACGGCCCCTCGCCCTCGGACAGGTGCCGCAGCAGCCGCAGCGTCTCGTCGGTCCGTGCGCCGCGCGTGGCGAAGTCCGACCCCACGGCCTCGAACTCCTCACGCGACCAGCCGGTCCCCACGCCCAGGACGAACGGACCGTGCATCGGCGCCACCAGCACCGATGTGCCCAGCCGGATCCGCCGCCTCCGTGCCACCGGTGCGGGGGCCGGGGACGGGCCAGGTGTTCCCGTACCGTCCTCGCCGGGAGGCCGGGAGGCCTACCGGGGCGAGGGCAGGGACACCTCGACCAGCACCGCCCTGTGGTCGGTGCCGGCCACCTCCACCACCTCCAGGCCGTCGACGCCCATCCGGGGGTGCACCAGCACGTGGTCGATGGCCAGACCCGGCACCGCCCGCCCCACCGGCCACGTGGGCTCCAGCCCCTCGCCCAGGACGGCGGCCGCGCTGAGGTACCCCGCGTCCATGACACCGCGCAGCGCCGCGTGGTCGAGCGTGGCGTTGAAGTCCCCGGCCAGGACCCGCATCGTGTCCGGGTCGCCCGCCTCGGCCAGGCCCTCCAGCTCCCCGCGCCAGGAGTCCGCGTACGCGGGGGACAGCGGCGGCGGGACGTGCACCGACGTCACCTCCAGCACGTCGTCCTCCCCGTCCCCGTCGCCGTCCTCGGGCAGCCGCACGACGGCGGTCGGCATCGCGAACGTGTCCCGGCCCGCCTCCCCGCCGCCGGTGCCGGTGAGCGGAAAGGCCGAGTGGACGGTGCTCCCGTGCACGCCCCGGGGGTCGGAGCGGTCGACCGCGTGCGGCAGCAGGTCGTCCAGCCCGGCCGCGGACAGTTCGCGCACCAGGCCGGGTGTGACCTCCTGGAGGGTGAGCACGTCCACCTCCCGGTCGCGCACCAGCGACACCACCCGCGCCGTGTCGGCGCCGCCGCCGAGCATGTTCAGGGTCATGACCCGCACGACCGGACCACCCGCGGAGGTCACGCCGAACGGCACCGCGCGGGGCACGACCACGGCGGCCAGCGCCAACGTCACCGAGGTCAGGACCGCCACGGCCCCCCAGCGCCGCAGCAGTCCGGCCGCCACCGCCGCCAGCGGAGCGGCGGCCAGCGCGTAGGGCGTGAAGGCCAGCGCGGGCACCAGGGGCCAGCCCCGTTCCAGGCCCAGGACCCGCAGCAGGGCGAACGCCGCGAACCCCGCGGCGGCCAGCGCGACCAGGACGGTCACCGCTGGGGAGCGGCCCGGGGGCCCGGAGCCCCCGTCGTCCGCCGCTTCCGTGCCCCCGCCCGGTACCTTTACGCGTTCCATCGCCGTCCTCCCCGGAGCGGACGCCGCCGCCCGCCCTCCACGGGGTTAGGACTACACCACCGCGGCGCGGGTTCGGGGCAGCCGCGGCATCCGGGCCCGACGGCGCCGGACCCCCGGGCGGCCCCTTCAGCAGGCGCGGGCGGCCGACACCAGGCGCCGGTGCACCTCCTCCAGGCACGGGTTGGCCGCCACCCCCGGGCGCCGTACCAGGTACAGCGTGGTGACCGGCGGTTCCTCCGGGGCCAGGAGCGCCACCAGGCGCCCCTCGGCCAGCGCCTCCCGGCACAGGCGGCGCGGCAGCACCGTCGCCCCCGCCCCCGCCGTGACGGCCGACACCACCCCGCGCAGGTCGGGCACGGTGACCGCGGGCGCACACGTCAGACGCACCCCGAACACCTGCCGCCAGTAGCGGCGCAGGACCGACAGCTCGTCGTCGTGGGCCACCAGCGGGACCGCGCACAGCGCGGAGGCCCCCTGGCGCAGGAGCCGGTCGCGGCCGATCCGGTCGGCCCACACCGGCGACGCCACCAGCACGAACTCCTCGTCTGCGAGGGGTGCGGCGACCAGGGTCCGCCCGCGCGGCCGCACCGCGGACACCACCAGGTCGTACCGGTCCCGGCGCAACTCCTCCAGCAGGTCCTCGGCCTGACCGGTGCGCACGCGCAGCCGCAGGCCGCCCTCCACCAGCGGCGCGAGCGCGGGCAGCACCAGCGCGTGCAGCGCCTCGGCGGGACCCGCCACGCGCAGCGGCGCGGGAGACGCGGACGAGCCGTCCCCGCCGCGCCCGGCCACCACCTCCAGCGAGTCCAGGGGTCCGGCCACACGCGCGGCCAGGTCGTTGGCCTCGGCGGTCGGAGCCACGCCCCGGGGCAGCCGCTCGAAGAGGGGGTGTCCGAGCCGCCGCTCCAGGGAACGGATCTGGGTGGTGACCGTGGGCTGCGACAGCCGCAGCAGCTGCGCTGCGGCCGTGAAGGACCCCGACCGGTGTACGGCCAGGAAGGTCCTCAACTGCTGCAGATCGAGCGGTCCGCCGGGCCGCGGGTCGGCCGCCGTGCCCGAAGCATTGACATTCCTATAGCTCACCTCGCCGATTTTATTGGTCGGTGAATGGATAGTCGGACTAGTGTCTGTTCGGTCGGCGGGTCACCGCGCCGACACCCAGCGAAGTCACGGAGGTCACACCATGTCCGTCACCAGCAGGGAGGTCCACCTGGTGGCCCGTCCCGTCGGCGAGCCCGAGCCCGCCGACTTCTCCCTCGTGGAGACCACCGTCGCCGACCCCGGACCCGGACAGGTCCTGGTGCGCAACGACTGGATGTCCGTGGACCCGTACATGCGCGGCCGCATGAACGACGTCAAGTCATACGTCCCCCCGTTCCGGCTGGGCGAGCCGATGGACGGCGGCGCCGTGGGCGTGGTCACCGCCTCCGGCAGCGACGACGTCCCGGTGGGCACCACCGTCCTGCACGGGGCCGGATGGCGCGAGTACGCGCTCCTGCCCGCGGATTCCGTGCGCGCGGTGGACGCCTCCCTCGCGCCCGCCGAGGCCTACCTCGGCGTGCTGGGCATGGTCGGCCTCACCGCCTACGCGGGCCTGACCGAGGTCGCCCCGGTGCGCGAGGGCGACGTGGTGTTCGTCTCCGGCGCCGCGGGAGCGGTCGGATCCGCCGCCGGCCAGATCGCCCGCCAACTGGGGGCTTCCCGGGTGGTCGGCTCCGCGGGCGGTCCGGAGAAGAAGCGCCGCCTCCTGGAGGACTTCGGCTTCGACGCCGCCATCGACTACCGCGAGGGCCGCCTGGAGGAGCAGCTCGCCGAGGCCGCGCCCGAGGGCATCGACGTCTACTTCGACAACGTCGGCGGCGACCACCTCAGGGCCGCCATCGCCGCGATGCGCAACCACGGCCGGATCGCCCTGTGCGGCGCGATCTCGCAGTACAACGCCACCGAGCCCGAGCCAGGTCCGGACAACCTCTTCCTGGCCGTCGGCAAGCGCCTCACCCTGCGCGGGTTCATCGTCGGCGACCACGGCCACCTGATGAAGGAGTACGCCGAGCGCGCCTCCGAGTGGATCGTCGACGGCAGGCTGCGCACCGAGCAGACCGTCGTCGACGGCATCGACAACGCCGTGCGGGCCTTCCTCGGCATGATGCGGGGCGCCAACACCGGCAAGATGCTGGTCCACCTCACACCCTGAACCGCTTGCCTGGAGTGCGCTCCAGGTGGCCACCATGGGGGAGCACCCCACGAGCAACGACGAGTCCGCCACGACGGAAGGGCGCTCATGCAGCACGTCACGCTGAACAACGGCCTCACCATGCCCCAACTCGGGTTCGGCGTCTGGCAGGTTCCCGACGACGAGGCCCAGGCCGCGGTGGCGACCGCCCTGGAGACCGGGTACCGCAGCATCGACACCGCCAGGATCTACGACAACGAGCGGGGCACGGGCCGGGCCCTGGCCGAGTCGGGCATCGCCCGCGAGGAGCTGTTCGTCACCACCAAGCTGTGGAACGACGAGCAGGGCTACGACAGCACCCTCAAGGCCTTCGACGCCAGCCTGGACCGCCTCGGCCTGGACTACGTGGACCTGTACCTGATCCACTGGCCCTGCCCCAGGCGGGACGCCTACGTCGAGAGCTGGAAGGCGATGGAGCGCATCCACGCCGAGGGCCGCGCCAGGTCCGTCGGCGTGTCCAACTTCACCGAGCCGACCCTGGACCGCCTGGTCGCGGAGACCGACGTCGTCCCCGTGCTCAACCAGATCGAGCTGCACCCCTACTTCTCGCAGGAGGCCATGCGGGCCGTCAACGCCCGCCACGGCCTCCTCACCGAGGCCTGGAGCCCGCTGGGCCAGGGCAAGGGGCTGCTGGAGGACCCGGAGCTGACCGCCCTGGGCGAGAAGCACGGCAGGTCCGCGGCGCAGGTCGTGCTGCGCTGGCACCTCCAGCTCGGCAACGTCGTGATCCCCAAGTCGGTGACCCCGTCCCGTATCCGTGAGAACTTCGACGTGTTCGGCTTCGAGCTGTCCAGCGGGGACATGGACCGGGTCTCGGCTCTCGACCGGGGCGGGCGGATCGGCTCGGACCCCGCCACCGTCGGCTGACCGGTCCGTTCCCGGGCCGGCTCCCGGTCCGGGAACACCCCGGCAGGGGCGGGGGGCGTGGCCGGAGGCGGCCGAGAAGGGGCGGACGAAAGACCTCAGAGCAGGGCGAACGGCTCAACAGGGGACACCCCGTGCCGTGCGCGGATCTCTTTCGCGTGTCTGTTGGGACACTCCGAGCGTCTTCGAGTGGCGTGGTGCCGAACGGAGGCGTACAGTCCTCTCTTGGCGCGCCGACAAGCAAGGACGGCGGCCAGTCTCCTCTTAGGCGAAGCAGATCATGACCGTCGTCCCGCACCGCGCCGCGCGCGTGTACCGCTCCGACAACGCCGAGCGCTCCGTGCACGCCTGGTGCCACAAAGCCCTGAGCCAGTGGCCCGAACTCGGACCCCTCCCGCCCGTGGAGACCCGCCTGGGCAGCACGCAGGCCTTCCGCTCCGCGGGCGGCCCCGGCACCCCGGTGCTGGTGCTCTCGGGCACCAACTTCAACGCGGCCGCCACGGTGCCCGCGGCCCGCGCGCTGTCCGCGGACCGGCCGGTGCTGCTGGTCGACCTGCCCGGGCAGCCGGGCCTGAGCTGCAACCAGAGGGTCGGCGGCGCCAGGATCGAGACCTACGGCGCGTGGCTCGACGAGCTCCTGCCCCAGATCACCGACGGACCCGTCCTCGTGCTGGGGCACTCGCGCGGCGCCGCCATCGCGCTCGCCTCCACGCCGTCCCCGCTGGTCGCCGGGATCCTGCTGCTCAACCCGGCCGGACTGACCGCGGCCGGGGTCAGCTCCGAGTCCATGCGCGCCACCCTGCCGTGGATGATCCACCCCAACGAGCAGACCAGCGGACGCCTGGTCGAGTTCCTCAGCGGCCCCGCCACCGAGTGCGACAAGCACCGGGCCGAGGCCGAGTGGTTGACCCTGGTGGCCCGGTACTGCCGCGCGGGGTCCACCCCCAGCCCGCTGCCGGCGGAGCACTTCCGCGCATGGGCCCGGACCCCGGTCGCCGTCGCGACCGGGTCGCACGACCCGTTCTTCTCGCCCGCGCGCCTGCACGGCCCGGCCCGCCGGTTCCTGGACGCCGACGTCCACACCATCGAGGGCGCGGGACACCTGTCGCTCTACGAGCAGCCGGAGCGCGTGCGCGAGCTGCTCGGCGAACTCGACGCCTGATCGCCTCCGGACGGGGGCGGAGGCGCCGCCGCGCGCGGTTCGCGGACGTCGCCCGGCCCGCTCCGGGCCGACCTCCTCCCGGGTGGGGTCCCCGGCCTCCTCCGCGGCTCCCGTGCGCGGTGACAGGATGGTACGTATGCGTGCGAAAGGGTACGTAGCGTACTCAACCCTGCGAGAACGTTCCTAATGTGGTTTTTCGCATATTTAAACAGTGATTTTTCGGTGTGTTGCTAATGGTGGCGGGTAAGGACGTTCCCGACTCTCCCCGAAAGGAAGGATAAACAGGGAACCCGCCCGTAAGGACGTATCCTTGCCCGAGGTCGGTGCGGGCTGACGGGCCCTTGTCCCTCGACGAACGTCCCCGAATCACCAGAAAGCAATCGGCATGTTCGAAAAGCTGGCGCATAAGCTGGGGCTCGAGACGAACCCGGCGATCTTCTTCGTGTCCGCCGCGTTGACCATCGTTTTCGTGGTGTCCGCGATCTTCTTCACCGACACGGTGGACGCCGTCTTCGGAGCCACCTCCGGCTGGATCCTCACCAACCTGGGGTGGCTCTACATCCTCGGCGTGACCACCTTCCTCATCTTCCTGGTCTGGATCGCGTTCAGCAGGTTCGGGCGCGTACGGCTGGGCCCGCCGGAGAGCACGCCCGACTACAGCAACCCCATCTGGTTCGCCATGCTGTTCGCCGCCGGCATCGGCAGCATCCTGATGTTCTGGGGCGTGGCCGAACCGATCAGCCACTACGCCGAACCCCCGCGTTCGGGCGTCGACCCGCAGACCATCGAGGCGGCCGAGGAGGCGATGGGCTTCACGCTCTACCACTTCGGCCTGCACACCTGGACGATCTTCTGCCTGCCGGGGCTCGCCTTCGCCTACTTCGTGTACCGCAAGGGACTGCCCTTCCGGGTCAGCTCGGTCTTCGAGCCCTTCCTCGGCGACCGGATCAACGGTCCCATCGGGCGGACCATCGACATCGTCGCGGTCCTGGGCACCCTGTTCGGCGTCGCCGTCACCATCGGCCTGGGCACCCTCCAGATGAACAGCGGCCTCAACACCCTGTTCGGCCTTGAGGAGAGCCGCGTCAGCCAGCTCATCCTCATCGCGATCGTCACCACCGTCGCCGTGATCTCCGTGGCCACCGGCCTCGACGTCGGCATCAAGTGGCTGTCCACGATCAACATCTACATGGCCGTGGGGCTGCTGCTCTTCGTCTTCCTCGCCGGTTCGACGCTCTACCTGGCCAAGGGGATCATCGAGACCACGGGCGTCTACCTGGAGATGCTGGTCCCGCTGTCGTTCTGGAACGACACCTTCGCCAACACCGGCTGGCAGGGTTCCTGGACCGTCTTCTACTGGGCGTGGACCATCACCTGGTCACCCTTCGTCGGCATCTTCATCGCGCGCATCTCCAAGGGCCGGACCATCCGGGAGTTCATCCTCGGCGTGCTGGCCGCGCCCACCGCGTTCAGCGTCGTGTGGTTCAGCGTGTTCGGTCTTTCGGCCTTCGACATCGAGCGCAACCAGGGCGGCGGCCTCGTGGACGAGGTGGTCGCGCAGGAGGACATCCCCGGTTCCCTGTTCACCTTCCTGGAGCACTTCCCGCTGACAACGCTCTTGTCGGTGGTGGCCATCCTCATCGTCATCATCTTCTTCACCACGTCCTCGGACTCGGCCTCCCTGGTGGTGGACATGCTCTGCTCAGGCAAGAGCAACAACCCCACCCGGCAGCGGGTCTTCTGGGGGATCACCGAGGGCGTCGTCGCCGCGACCGTGCTCACCGCCTCCGGCGTGGGCGGCCTGGACGCCCTGCAACAGACGATCATCGTGTTCGGGCTGCCCTTCTTCGTGATCGGCTTCTTCATGATGGTGGGGCTGGTGCGCTCGCTGCACGCCGAGTTCGCGGAGGGGTCGGGTCTCCAGCGCGAACGCAAGGCCCCGCTGGCCACCAGGGCGCGCAGGATCCAGCGGCGGCACCGGCGCCTGGGCGAGTCCGGGCCCCGCACCGGCGAGCGCAACGGGGGCAACGGCAACGGCGACGGCGCCCCCCGGTAGGGGGAGGGCTCAGCGCCGTCACGGGCCCCGGCCGCTCCGGCCGGGGCCCTCACGCGGGCCAGAAGAAGGAGTCGACCCCGGCGCACAGCCGCAGCCGCTCGGGGTCGACGTCCTCCCGCCCGTAGGCGTCCAGGAACCGTTCGACGTCCGGCGGCCCGAACTGCGGGTTCATCGGACTGAGCAGGCTGCCCGCCATGTCGGCCAGGTCCGCGTGGGGGTCCCCCAGCCCGGCCCGCCCCAGGTCCACCAGGGCCCAGCCGTCCGCCCGCGCGGGGCCGGGGCCCCCGCCCGAGGACCGGCGCGCGCGTGCCGCACCGCCGCGCACGGAGCCGGTGTCGAGCAGCACGTTGGGCAGGCAGTAGTCGCCGTGGACCAGCGCGGTCCGTCCGGGGCCCAGGGCACGCGCCAGACCGGCCAGCTCGGAGAGCACCTCGGCGGCGGGCGGCCCCTCCCTGCCCGCGGCGGCCCAGGAGCGTTCCACCAGCCCGGAGGCGACCCGCTCCCGCGCCCGTTCGAGCTGGGCGGGCAGCGTCATGTCGAAGGGGCACCCCGCGGCCGGAACGCGGTGCAGCGCGCGGGCGGCCCGGGCGAGCAGGTCGACCACCCGCGACCGCTCCCCGGCGGGCCAGGGCTCGTGGGCGGCGCGCCCGTCCAGGTGGTTCATGGCCAGCCAGCGCAGCCCCGCCCAGGAACCCGAGTCCAGCACGCGCGGCACCGGCAGCCCCCGCCCGGCCAGCCAGCGCAGGCGCCGCTCCTGGCCCAGGAGTTCGGCCACCAGGTCGGGGCGTTCGGCGTCCACCGACTTGAGCACCGCGAAGGGCCGGTCCCGGGCGTCGAACAGCCGGGCCACACGGGCTCCGGAAAGCCCCACGTCGAGTTCCTCAACGCGGGCGGCGTCCACGGACGGAGGGATGCGCATGCCTCGCACCCTAGCCCCGCCGCCCGCCCGGTTCCCGGCGGCCCACGGCACGGACGGCACCACCGGCCTGTCCCACCGCCCGCCCCGGACCCAGCGGTCCGCGGCACCGGCGGCTTGCGCCGAGCACGTCCCGGATCCGCCGGCGGGGCTCCGGGCCGCCGCGTGCGCTAACCGCCGGAAGACGCGGGGGAACCCTTCTCCGGGGCCGTGGGGGAGGCGGCGCGCGGGTCCAGGCCGAGGACGGGCAGGATCACCTCGTCCACGATCCGCTCCACGTACTCCCCGTCGGGCGGCCCCTGGTGGTCCATGGCGTACTTGATGAGCATGGCCTCACCGATGTCGTCGGTGACGGAGGTGACGCGGGAGGGGTCGATCCTGCCGTGGTCGGCGTAGTGCTCGAGGACGGTGCGGGTGAAGCGCCCCCCGCGGGAGTCGAAGACCTCCCGCACGAACCGGTCGTAGAGCTCGGGGTGGTGCCTGGCCTCGGCGACCACGGAGAACATCGCCTGTCCCAGGGACCGGCTCATGGTGTCGCGCAGGAGCATGAGGGCCCTGACGAGGTCCCCGCGCAGGTCGTCGGCGCCCGGCGTGGGGACCTCCTGCGGGTAGGTGTGGTACATCGCGTCCAGCAGGATGTCCCCCGGCGTGGGCCAGCGCCGGTACAGCGAGGTCTTGGCCGTGCCCGCCCTGCGGGCGATCCCCTCCATGGACAGGCGGGCGACACCGACGTCCGCGGCCTCCAGGATGACCGCCTCGTGGATGGCGTCCAGCAGTTCCCGCCCGCGTCTGCGCGTGGCCCGGGGCGCCTCCTCCCGCGCGTCCGGCGCCGTCTCCCCCGCCTCGTCGTCGACCCGCGGCCGCTCCCGGTCAACCATGCTCTTCCCAACTAAGCTACGGTGGCGTATCTTAGAAGGGGATTGGATACGCGTCCGTATCCAATGCTATCCCCTTCCGTGTGATCGGAGTTCAGTATGTCTCTTCCCCCCTCCCCGCCGCCTTCGCCCGGGGGCGTGGCACTCGACCGGCGCTCCCCGGCGCCCGACCTGGCACGCGGGGTGATGCTGCTGGTCATCGCCGTCGTGCACGCGCACATCGTCTGGGTGATGGCCACCGGGGGCCAGAGTTCCGCTTCGGGCGGCCTCCTCGACACCGCCTCCACCGCCCTGCTCATGCTGTTCGCCGAGGCGCGCGGATACCCCATGTTCGCGGCGCTGTTCGGCTACGGGCTCGCCTGGATCCACCTGCGCCGCACCGCCGAGGGGCGACCGGAGCCTTGGGTGCGCTCACTGGTGCGCCGCCGCGGCCGGTGGATGGTGCTGATCGGGCTCCTGCACACGGTCCTGCTCTTCTTCGGCGACATCGTCTCGGTCTACGGGCTCATAGCCCTGATGTTCGCGGGGCTGCTGTACGCCGGTGACCGGCGCCTGCTCGCCCACGCCCTCACCTGGGCCTCCCTGGGCTCGCTGTTCTACGCGGTCGTGAACAGCCTCCCGCTCTCCGACCCCGAGGCGGGCGGAGTCCTCACACAGGACCCGCTGGCCGACATGGTCACACGCCTGTTCACCTGGCCGGTCATGACCCCGATGCTCGTGGCGAGTTCGGTGTTCCCCTTCCTCGTCGGGGTCTGGGCGGCCCGCCGCCGCCTCATGGAACAGCCCGAGCGCAACCTCGGGCTGCTGCGCCGGGTCGCCCTCATCGGCATCCCGGTGGCGGTGGCCGGCGGACTGCCGCAGGCCCTGGTGGCCACCGGTCTGTGGGCACCCGAGTTCGTGCTCAAGGCCGGTGTGGGCTGGCTGCACGTCCTGACCGGCTACGCGGGCGGCTTCGGCTACGCCGCGCTCATCGCACTGATCGCGGTCCGCCTCGGTGACCGCGGAGGACCCGTCGTGCGGGCCCTGGTCGCCACCGGCCAGCGCTCCATGACCTGCTACCTGTTGCAGTCGGTGGGCTGGATGGTGCTGTTCGCGCCCTACGCCCTGGACCTGGCACCACAGCTGTCCGGGACCGCCGCCGTACTGCTCGGTGTCGCCGTCTGGCTGGCCACCGTGGTCCTGGCCGACCTCATGCGCCGCGCGGGGATCCGGGGCCCGGCCGAACGCCTCCTGCGCTGGGGAACCTACAGAACCGTGCGGGCCGAGCAGGAGGCCGAACCGGCGCGGAGATGACCGCGCCCCGGGGACCCTCGGCGGGGCCGCCGTCCGCGCTGGTCACCGGCTCGGCGCAAACCTCATGGCGGACAGCGCACGCCATCCGCGATGATGGCCACCATGTCCACCTCCGCACATGACGACGCGACCTTCCTGTCCGCCACCGCCGAACGGCTCGCCGCCCTTCCGGCCGTCGAGGCGGTCGCCCTCGGCGGTTCCCGGGCCCAGGGCACCCACCGCCCCGACAGCGACTGGGACCTGGCGGTCTACTACCGGGGGGACTTCGACCCGCAGACACTGCGGGACCTCGGCTGGGAGGGGGAGGTGTCGGAGATCGGCGGCTGGGGAGGCGGTGTCTTCAACGGCGGCGCCTGGCTGCGGATCGACGGCCGGGCGGTGGACGTGCACTACCGCGACCTGGACGTGGTCGAGCACCAGCTCTCCGAGGCACGGCAGGGACGCTTCCAGGTGGAACCCCTCATGTTCCACCTGGCGGGTATCCCCACCTACCTGGTCGTCGCCGAACTCGCCGTCGGCCGGGTCCTCGTCGGGGACCTGCCCCGGCCCGACTACCCCGAGGCGCTGCGCAGGAGCGCGCCGCCCGTCTGGCGGGGCAGGGCCGCGGCCACCCTGTCCTACGCCCGGCACAACCACGCCCCCTACGGCAGGGTCGCCCAGACCGCGGGCCTGCTGTCCCAGGCCGCCGCGCAGGCCGCGCACGCGGTCCTGGCCGAGCGCGGAGTCTGGGTCACCAACGACAAGGCCCTGCTGTCCACGGCCGGTCTGGAGGAGATCGACTTCGTGGTCGCTGGAATGACCGCCGACCCCCAGGACCTGAACTCGGCGGTCGCCGAGGCCGGACGGATCCTCGCCACGGCCTGACCGGCGCGCCGCAGTGGTGCCGGGAGCGGTCCTACCAGGTCATGTTGACGACCCCGCTGAACGTGGCGTACCCCGCCCGCTTGAAGGCCCGTGCCATCGGGACGTTGCCCGGGTCGGTGGCGGCGCGGATGCGTTCCACGCCCGGGCCAGGACGCGGGTGCCCCCGGCGAGGACCTCGTCGATGTACCCGTGGCCGCGGTGCCCGGGCAGCACCGCGATGTAGCCGATCATCGGGTGGTAGTCGTTGCGCGCGGGCAGGACGAACCCGACCGGCTCGCCGTCCGGCAGCGTCGCGACCCGCCACCAGGAGCGCGGCGTGGTGTACTCGCTGAACTCGAGCTTCCAGTTCTCGGCGGCCACCTGCTCCGCCGTGCTGTGTTCGAGGTCGGCGCGGTCGTGGGCGTCCAGGGTCCCGTCCAGGGCCCGGACCATCAGGCCGAGGATCTCCTCCTCGTCCCGGGCCGGTCGGAACCGGAGGCGTCCGCCCGCAGCCGGCACCGGGGACGGGGGCGTCCACTCGAAGCGCAACCGCTCCACCAGGAGCGATCCGCCGGTGCGTTCGACGGCGGCCATGAGTTCCCACGCGGTGCGGCGACTGTCGGCGTCCTCACGCCAGTCGGAGGGGACGACGCGCAGGTACTCGGGGGGTGTCCCGCCTCCGGGCAGGGGCGCCGCCGAGGCGGTGCGGAGCAGGTGTTCGAGGACCCCCGTGCGGTCCACGTCCCCGGCGGTGTCGTCCACGTCCAGGACGTCCAGCAGCAGGGGAGAGGTGTCACACCGCCCCGGCACCACCAGGAGAGGCGGGCCAGGAGGCGGTCGCCGTCCATGGCGACCCACATCCACGAGGGGCGTCGGCGCCCCCGGGCGAGGTCGTCGGCGGACTCGTGGTTCTGGGGGTAGGGGATCCGGTTGAAGAGGTCGAGCTCCTCAGGTCCGGTGATCGTACGGACGGTCAGGTCATTCACGGTCAAGGCGACACCTTCGGTGCGTGCGCCCGGCCGCTCCGGGGCCTCAGCCGTCGAGGCCGCCCCGGGAGGGCGCGAGCGCGGTGGTTGCGGTGAACACGGCTCCGCCTCCTCTCGTCGTCGGGGCCCCGGTTCCGCTGTGGTCGGGGCCGTGACTGTTGTAGCCGCGCTCCGACCGGCGGGCAAGCCTTTTTCGGTCGTGGGACGACCGGCGCCGCCCCTCGTGGCCGCTCGCCGGACACCTCAACCGCGTCCCGACCGGTTGTCCGGACCGGGACCACCGGCCTGTCCGGACCCACCCGTCTCGTGAGCCCCGTCGGCCGTCTGTGTCGGGGCCACCGGTGTTCCGGACGCCTCCCGCGCTCCGCCGCCCTCTCCCCGGACGGCCTCCGCGGTCTCGTTGACCTCCCGCGCGTCTTCGGTGTCCTGTCCGGAACCGCCGCCCGAAGCCGTGTGTCTCGACCGGCGCCAGGAACGGGTCACCGCCAGCGTCAGCACACCCGCCAGCAGACCCCAGAAGGCCGATCCCACACCGAACAGGGTGAGACCCGACGCCGTCGCCAGGAAGGTCACCACCGCGGCCTCCCGGGAGCGCTCGTCCCCCAGCGCGGACGCCAGCGAACCCCCGATCGTCCCGAGCAGGCCCAGCCCGGCGATGCCCAGGATCAGGGGCGGCGGCAGCGCGGCCAGCAGCGACGCCACCGTCGCCCCGAAGACCCCCACACACAGGTAGAAGACCCCCGCCCACACCCCGGCCAGGTAGCGGCGCTCGCGGTCGGGGTGCGCCTGCGGTCCGGTGCAGATGGCCGCGGTGATCGCGGCCAGGTTCATCCCGAAGCACCCGAACGGCGCCAGTACCAGGTTGGTCGCCCCGGTCCACCCGATCACCGGCGAGATCGGCACCCGGTAGCTGTCGCCCCGCAGCACCGCGACCCCCGGCAGGTTCTGCGAGGCCATGGTCACCACGAACAGCGGCAGCCCCACGCTCACCAGCACCTGCCAGGAGAACTCGGGTTCCACGAACACCGGCCGGGCCAGCGCCGGGGTCACCCCGCCCAGGTCCAGGGTCCCGCGCAGCGCCGCGGCGACACCGCCCGCGACCAGGGACACGATGACCGCGTAGCGAGGCAGCCACCGACGGCTCAACAGGTACGCCGCGAACATGGCGAACACGACCGCGAAGTCGTCCTCCATGCTCGTGAACAGCCCCATGCCGAACTGGAGCAGCACCCCGGCCAGCAGCCCCGCCGCGAGTGGCACCGGCACGCGGTCCATGACCCTCTCGAACCACCCGGTGACGCCGCTCAGGGTGATCAGCGCGGCCGAGAACAGGAACGCCCCCACCGCCTGTGCCATCGTCACCCCGTCCAGGCCCACCGCCAGCAGCGCGGCGCCGGGCGTGGACCAGGCGGTCACGATCGGGGCCCGGTGGCGCAGGGACAGTCCCACACAGGTCACCGCCATCCCCACACCCAGTGCCAGCATCCACGAGGCGGTCTGCTCGGAGGAGGCACCGGCGGCCTCGGCCGCGGTGAACACGATCGCCGCCGAACTTGTCACCCCGACCAGCACGGCGACCAGACCGGCCGCGACGGCGGGCGCGGGGGCCACGAGGCCGACAAGACGGGCGAGGGTTCTCATGGCCCACCATCCTCGCGCGCCACGGGACCCGACCCGTCGCCCGGGGGAGGGAAAACCGCTGGACCGGGCCGTGGCGGACGGGGAGGATGCCGCCATGGGACGCGATTTCGACGCACTCGTCGCCGAGGCCGACGCGGAGCCGACACAGGGCTGGGACTTCTCCTGGCTGGAGGGCCGGGCCACGGAACAGCGCCCCTCCTGGGGCTACCAGCGCACCATGGCCGGGTACATGGCCCGCGCGAGCGCCGCGCTCGACATCCAGACCGGCGGCGGCGAGGTGCTGGCGGGGGTCCCCGAACGCCCGCCCCTGACCGCGGCGACGGAGTCCTGGCCGCCCAACATCGCCGAGGCCACCCGGCTGCTCCACCCGCTGGGGGTCGCGGTCGTCGCCGACGATGACGAGCCGCCGCTGCCCTTCGCGGACGGTGCCTTCGACCTGGTGGTCTCCCGCCATCCGGTGACCGTGTGGTGGGAGGAGATCGCCCGGGTACTGGCTCCGGGCGGGACCTACCTCTCCCAACAGGTGGGCCCGGCGAGCGTCTTCGAGGTGGTGGAGTTCTTCCTGGGGCCGCAGCCCGGGGACACGCGGGCCTCCCGCCACCCGGACCGGGCGCGCCAGGGGGCGCGGGCGGCCGGGCTGGAGGTGACCGACCTGCGCATGGAGCGGCTGCGCACGGAGTTCTTCGACGTCGGCGCGGTCGTGTACTTCCTGCGCAAGGTGGTCTGGATGGTGCCCGGGTTCACCGTGGAGGCCTACCGGGACCGGCTCCGGGACATGCACGAGCACATCGAGCGGGAGGGGTCGTTCAGGGCCACCACGACCCGCTTCCTCATCGAGGCCCGCAAGCCCCGCTGACCCGTCCGGGCCGCGGGGCGCGGGCACCCGCCTGCTGCGGTCAGGACCGTGCCGAGACCCGCTGGACGACCTCGAAGCCCCAGATCTCGCTGTCGGTCGCGGCCGGGCCGCCGTGCCCCTGCCCGTGGCCCTGTCCGTGCCCGGCCGGCGCGCCCTTCTCCTGGGCGTCCGCGGCGGCCCGGGCGTGCCCCTGGCGGAAGGCCTGGCCGCTCACCCAGTTCTGGAAGTCCTCCTCGGACCGCCACCGGGTGTAGACCAGGTACTTGTCGGTGCCCTCGACCGGGCGCAGCAGTTGGAACTCCTCGAACCCGGGCTGGTCCTCCACGAGCCCGGCGCGCTTGGCGAAACGCTCCTCCAGGGTCGCACCGGCGCCCTCGGGGACGGTCAGGACGTTGAACTTGACGACGCTGCTCACACGGCACCTCTCTCGGTTGGCTGCGGTTCTCCCGCCCAACCTAGGACAACCTCCGCCGCAGCCCGCGCCGCCCCGCCCCCTCTCGGTGAACGCGCCCTCCCCGGCAA